>DASXEF010000989.1:0-14802 GCA_036490255.1 Kofleriaceae bacterium | reverse complement strand
AGCTCGAGCACTACGTGTTCCTCGAGCAGATGGAGTACGCGCCGCTCAAGCAGCTCGTCACCGGCTACGCGAAGCTCGGCAACTGGAACAAGGTGCGCACGTACGGCGAGATGGCGACGTTCGTCAATCCGCAAGACGTCGAGCTGCTGACGCTGCTCGGCAACGCATATCTCCAGACCGGCGACGGCGCGAAGGCGCTGTTCACCTACGACACCGCGCTCGTCGCGAATCCAGCGCCGCGCCGGCCGGCGCTCGTGCAGCTCGGCCGCGCGCGCGCGTTCGTCGCGATGAACAAGCCGAAAGACGCGAAGGCGGCGATCGCGCTCGCGATGAAGACCGAGCCCGAAAACGCCGAAGTGCTGACGCTCAAGGCGCAGCTGAAATAGCTACGGCAGCTTCGCGATCACGGCGTTCGCGAGCTTCGCGTTCATCTCGTCGAGCTGTTTCGCGCCGGGATCGGGACCGATCGTTCCGGACACCGTGATGCGCCACGAGCCCTTCTTCGCTTCGAGCAAGCGGCCGCGCAGCGACATCATGCCGCCCATGTTCATCGACGCGATGTTCGTCGCGAACGCCCAATCGCCGACGCCGGCGACATCGCTCGAGACCGCGACGAGATCGCTGCCCAACCCTTGCTTCGGCAGCGACGCGGTCGCGCCGTTCACCGCCGAGCCGACCTGCGCGTAGATCTGTTTGACCTCGGCTTCGCTCTCGTCTTTTTGCTCGACGCTGACGTTGATGTCGAGCTGCTCGGTCATCGCCGTCGGCATCGCGATGCCTTTACCGCTCTGCGCGGACTTCATCATGCCGGCCATGCCGCCGGTGGCGGCTAGCTGCTTCTCTTTTTCAGCGGGATCGAGCTGGTACTCGCACGCGCCGTTCGATCCGGTCGCGATCATCGCCGCTTTCTTGCCGTACATCGCACCGACGTCGGCGGCGGCGATGAGCGTGCAGATCTGCGGCGGCGGCGTCGGCGCTTTCGTGACCGGCGTCGGCGCTTCGGGCGCAGCCGCAGGCGCCGTTGCGGGCCCGGCCGCAGGCGCGGCTTGCTTCGAATCTTGCGACGGCGACTTACCGCAACCGAACGCGACCAACACCACGACGAAATGGGGCCTCATGCCGCTCTCGTAGCACGTATTACGCGATCAACTTCTGGATCGTGTCGATGACCTGGCGCAGGCGCATCGGTTTGTCGAGAAAGATATTCGCGCCTGCATCGAGCGCCGAACGCCGCGCGGCATCGCCGCCGGCCGACACGGCGATGATCGGCAGGTTGACGAGCCCGAGCTCGCCGCGCGCAGTCGCGATGACTTTCGCGCCGTCGAGGATCGGCAAGTACACGTCGATGATCAGCGCGTCGAACTGATCTTGCTTGAGGATCTCGATCGCGCGGCGGCCGTCTTCGGCTTGACGCACGACGAACGACACGCCGCCGCCGAAGTCGCGGCGCGCCGATCCCTTCAAGCCGTCTTGGATGAGCGTCGCGACGTGGTGGTTGTCTTCGACGACCAGCACGTGAAACAGCCGCGACACCGTTTTCGGATCGCGCGCGCGGATCTTCGCGATCAACGTCGCGAGCGCGTCGCGCGCCGGTCCCGGCGTGAACTGGATGCCGGCGCCGGCTTCTTCGCCGACGGCGAGCACTTCGGTGTCGGAGTGATGGCCGCGCGTCCAGCGCACGATGCCCTCGATCGAGATCGGCTCGAGCAAGCCGGGAAAGCTCAGCACCAAGTGCACGCCGGTGCCGATCGGCAGCGCGCGATTGGTCGCGACGAACGTGCCGCCCGACGACAAATTCTCGGTGTAATCGCCGACGAGATCATCGGCTCCTTCGTATTCGACAAACAGCGTGACCGGCTCGCGGTCGCTCTTACGCTTGTCGTCGTCTGACATCGGGCGAACAAAATCATACACCGGTACGGCCGCTCGGTGACGCACTGCACGATGTCGGATCGTTACGCTGCGCGATCAGCCGCGCGGAATGCTCACCGTGAACGTCGTGCCCTTGCCGACGGCACTCTCGACCGCGAGATCGCCGCCGTGGTCCTTGACGATCTGCTGCGTGAGCGCCAGGCCCAAGCCGCTGCCGCCTTCTTTCGTCGAGAAAAACGTATCGAACAGCCGCGGGATCACCTCGGGCGGAATGCCGATGCCGGTGTCCTCGACCTCGATCACGACGCGATCGCCGGCGCGCCGCGTGCGCAGCGTGACCTTGCCGCCGCCTTTCGCCGCGGTCGCTTCGGCGGCGTTGCGCACGAGGTTGACGAGGCACTGCCGCAACTGCGACGCATCGGCGAGCGCGATCGGATCGTGCTCGCCGAGCTCGAGCGCGAGCTCGACGTGCTTCGCGGCGAGATCCTCGCGCACGAACGATGCGAGCGCATCGACCATCCCGTTGACGTGCTCGCTCGCGATTTTGGGCTTCGGCAGCCGGCCGAACGCCAAGTACTCCTCGGTGATCGCGGTGAGCCGATGGACCTCGCGATGGATCGATTGGCACAGCGCGCGGCCTTCGGCGTTGCCCTCGAGCTCGTCGTCGAGCAGCTCGGCGTTGAGCCCGATCGCGGAGAGCGGGTTGCGGATCTCGTGCGTGATCATCGCCGAGAGCTTGCCGATCGCGGCGAGCCGTTCCGAGCGCACCAGCTCGCGCTCGCGCTCCTCGACGGCGCGCGCCATCGAGTTGAACTCGCGCGCGAGGTCGGCGACTTCCGACGGGCCTTTCTCGTCGATGCGGCTCGCGTAATCGCCGGCGGCGACTCGCGCGGCGGCGGCGCGCAACCGCCGCAACGGCCGCAGCGTGAACACGACCCACACCGCGATCATCACCGCGAACGTGAGCGCCACCAAGCCCATGACGATCGTGAACAGGCTCAGCCCGTGCTCGCGCTCCTCGAGGCGCTCCATCATGTTGACCACCGTGCGCGCGGAGTTGACCGAGAGGTCCTTTGCGAGCTGCGAGACGTGCTGCTCGCCCTCGCGCAACGCGTGCAGCGGCGCGGTCACCGACGATGCCGTCGTGGCGTCGCCTCGGCGAAGCGCGGCGGTCAGCGCTTCGTAGTCCGGGTGGAGCTGATAGATCGAGATCGAGACCTTCTCGACGTTGGCCAGCAGCGTCGGGTCGATCGCGAGCGCGAGCTTGTAGACATTTTCTCTTAATGTCTTGAACGATGCGTTGCGCCGCTCCCGCGCCGGCCGCAGCGTGAAGTTGACGTTCGTCGTGCTGGGCTCGTCGGCGACGATCGCGCGTAAGTCGTCCTCGCGTTGGGCGAAGTTCCTGGTATCGAACGCGATCGGCAGGTAGCCCTCGCGGATCGTGTGAACCTGGCTCTCGACGGCCGCCAGGTTTCGCAAGATCGTTCCGGTGATAAAGCCGAAAGCGACGGCTAGCAGTGCAAAACCGAGGAGGATTCGCGCTGATAGGTTCCGCATGGCCCGGCTGACACGGTACCGTGGCGATCTGTGGCAGGCCAGGAACCTTCGGAGCCAGATGTGTATAATGGGGCGGCTAAGGTGATTCGATGACTCTTCGCTTAAGTTGCCTGACGTTAGCGCTACTCGTTTGTCTCGGAGGCAGCGCCCTCGCCAAGCCTGGGATCGCGATCCTTGGGCTCGAGGTCATCGACAAGTCGGGCTCGCCGACGCCGGCCGACGCTCAAGTCGCGGAAGAGCTGACGAAAGAGCTGCGCTCGCGGGCTAAGACCAGCGGTCCGTACATCCTGGTTGCCAACGGCGAAAAAGAGCTGATCGACGAGAAGTTGATCAAGAGCTGCGACGACGAGAAGCCGGTCTGCATGCAGGGCATCGGCAAGGATCTCTCGGCGGACATCTTGATGTACGGCCACATCGAGAAGCAGAACAACGCGTACCAGGTCACGATGTTCTTGTTCGACGTCGCTCGCAAGACGCGCGAGAAGACGTATCCCGAGACCATCCCGCTGTCCGAGGCGACGGGCCCGTCGCTCGCCGGCTGGGCGCGCAAGATCTACGGCAAGCTGACGGGGCAGACCGATACGTGCGTGATCGTCGTCAAGACGAACGGCGTCGATAGCGGCACGATCCTCGTCAACGGCGCGCCGAAGGGCAGCATCACGAACGGCGTCGGTCAGGTCAACGGCCTCACCGAGGGTCGCTACAAGCTCGCCGTCGAGGCGAAGGACTATCACCGCTGGGAGAAGTCCGACATCACGTGCACCGCCGGTCAGACGACGAACGTTCCGGCCGAGCTCGAGAAGCGCGAGTCGACAAGCGTCGTGACTGACACCAACACGACGACGGGCACGACCGGCCTCGGCAGCGCGGCAGGGACTGGTAGCGACAACGTGACCGGATCGATCTCGCACGCCGGCGGTCCGAGCCCGTGGCTGTATGTCGCGATCGGCGCCGGTGCGGTCGCGGTCGCGTCGTTCACGTTCGGCGCGGTCGAGAGCGTCAAGCTCAAGAACACGTACAGTGACAACAACCTCGGGACGAACGGTGAAAACTGCATGTCGCAGGGCGGCACCTTCTCCGGGTCGAACAAGGACGCCTGCAACACCGCCCACGGCGAGTACAAGGACCAGTTTTACGGCTATATCGCGGGTGGCGTGCTCGCCGGTGTGGCGGTCGTCGCCTTGGTCGAGACGCTTCGCCACCATGGCGACTCGGACGAGCACGCTGCGCTCGGGCACCGGACGCGCCCGCCGATCGCGATTGTTCCCGTTGTCAGCCCGTCGGGTGGCGGAGTGACGTTCTCGATGCGCTGGTGACGTGTTAAACGCCGGGTAATGCCCGGACACGACGAAGCGGATGACCTGCGCGTGAGCGCGGTCCCGCATGTTGCGGGCGGGATCAAAGCGATCTGGCAGAGCACGAAGCACGCGCTCGCCGGGCCCGGCCTGTTTCGCGGCGGCCGCGCCTTGCTCGCGATGAACCAGCAGACCGGGTTCGACTGCCCGGGCTGTGCGTGGCCCGAGCCGGCCGATCGCGATCGCTTCGAGTTCTGCGAGAACGGCGCGAAGGCGCTCGCCGAAGAAGCGACGACGACGAAGCTCACGCCCGAGGGGTTCGCCGAACGATCGATCGACGAGCTGCGCGAGCTGTCCGACTTCGAGCTCGGCAAGCTCGGCCGCATCACGCATCCGATGGTGCTCGAAGGCCGGCACTATCGGCCGATCACGTGGGACGCGGCGATCGCGCTCGCCGCCGACGAGCTGCGCGCGGCCGGTCCGGACCGCAGCGTGTTCTACACGTCGGGCCGCACCAGCAACGAGGCCGCGTTCGTCTATCAGCTCGTCGGCCGGCTGCTCGGCACCAATCATTTTCCGGACTGCTCGAACATGTGCCACGAGTCGAGCGGCGTCGCGCTGTCGGCGACGATCGGCAGCGGCAAGGGCACGGTCTCGCTCGACGACTTCGACCACGCCGATCTGATCTTCGTCGTCGGCCAGAATCCGGGCACGAACCATCCGCGCATGCTGACGACGCTGCGCACGGCGGCGAAGCGCGGCGCTGTGATCGTCGCGGTCAATCCGCTGCGCGAAGTCGCGCTGTCGCGGTTCGCGCATCCGCAGCACCCGCTCGATCTGTTTCGCGGCGTGCCGATCGCGAAGCACTTCGTCCAGATCCAGATCGGCGGCGATCAGGCGTTCTTTCTCGGCCTCAGCAAGGCCGTGCTCGAGCGCGATGCCGAAAGTAGCTCCGGTCACGACACGACCGTCAAGCAGCCGCTCGGCGACGTGATCGATTCGCTGTTCGTCGGCTCGCACACCGACAACTTCGGCGCGTGGCGCGACCACGTGCTGACCACGCCATGGCAGCTCCTCGTCGAGCGCAGCGGCGTTCCTGAAGCGACGATGCGCGAGATCGCCGATCTCTACGTCGCGTCGAAGGCGGTGATCGCGTGCTGGGCGATGGGCCTCACGCAGCACAAGCATTCGGTCGCGACGATCGAAGAGGTCGTCAACTTCATGCTGCTGCGCGGCAACATCGGCCGCCCGGGCGCGGGCCTGTGCCCGGTGCGCGGCCACTCGAACGTGCAGGGCGATCGCACGATGGGCATCTATCATTTGCCCCGTCCGCAGTTTTTGGACGCACTCGGCGCCGAGTTCGGCTTCACGCCGCCGCACAAGCCCGGCTGCGACGCGGTCGAGGCCGTGCACCTGCTCGAGCACGGCGAGGTCGGCGTGTTCTGTGCGATGGGCGGCAACTTCGTCGCGGCGATTCCCGATACCGAGCGGTCGATGCGCGGGCTCGAGCGCTGCGCGTTGACGATCGGGATCACGACGAAGCTCAATCGCACGCACTTGTATCCGGGCCGCGCGAGCTTGCTGCTGCCGTGCCTTGGGCGCAGCGAGATCGATCCGTCGGGGTTCGTCACCGTCGAAGATTCGATGAGCATGGTGCATCGTTCGCAGGGCGTGCTGAAGCCGGCGAGCACCGAGCTGCGCGGCGAGACCGCGATCGCATGTGCGCTCGGCAAGGCGCTGTTTCCCGAGCACATCGCGTGGGACGAGCTCGCCGGCAACTACGATCGTGTGCGCGACAGCATCTCGCGCGTCGTCGCCGGGTTCGAAGACTTCAACGCGCGCGTGCGCGAGCCGACCGGCTTTCAGCTGCCGAATCCCGCACGCGAGCGCGCGTTCATCGCCGGCCGCGCGAAGTTCTCGATCGCGACGCCGCCGGATCTCGCGCTACCTCCGGGCCGGCTGCGGATGATGACGGTGCGCTCGCACGACCAGTACAACACGACGATCTACGGGCTCGACGATCGCTATCGCGGCATTCACGGCGGACGCCGCGTCGTGTTCGTGCACCCCGACGATCTCGTCGAGCTCGGATTCGCCGCGCGCGAGCTCGTCGATCTCGTCAGCGAATGGGACGACGGCGAGCGCCGCGCCGACGCGTTCACCATCGTGCCGTTCGATCTGCCGCGGCGCTGCGCGGCGACCTACTTTCCCGAAGCGAATCCACTCGTGCCGCTCGACAGCGTCGCCGATCGATCGCGCACGCCGACCTCGAAGTCGGTCGTGATCCGCCTCGAGAAGCGCCGAGATCTCACGACGACGTCAACGTAGCGGGCCGCTGATCGCCAGGCCGCCGCCGGTACCGCTGAACCACGGAGCCACCGAGACATGCTCGGTTTCGGCCGGGCCTTCCATGTGGCCGGTCTTGACGTACCAGATGAGGCCGCCGACGAACGCGGCCGCGCCGACGCCGCCGACGATCCAGCCGACGTTCGACAGCGTGACGGCGTGGTGCGCGTCGTTGTAGACGGGATCGCCGGGCGTCGCGTTGCAGACGTGGTCGCCGAGCGAGCACTGCGACGGAATCCGCGTGAGCTCGAACGACGCGAACGCGAACCCGACGACGCCGAGCGCGGCGCCGCCGTACATCACGATCTTCGGCGCGAGCGGATGGACCATGTGTGGCTCGGCGGGTGTCACCGCCGCGTGAACGGCTCCGCCGTCGGCCGCGCCGCCGCCGGCGACCTTCGGCGTTCCGATCGCGCCGAACGACGCGGTTACCGCGCGGCCTTGCTCGCCGGTGCCGATCACGACCGTCACGACCTCGTCGTGACCGCCGTTGGAGAACTTGAACGTGTGCTTGCCCGGATCGATGTCGTGCGGGCGGCCGTCGTCGAGCCGCGTCGCGACGAGCACGTCGTCGATATACACGGTCGTGTCGGGCAAGTCGGCGCCGTTGGCGTCGCGTGCGGCGAGCGTGACCGACGGCTGCAGTCGATTGAGCTCGTCGGCGAACCGCGCACAGTCGCCTTGCACGATCTGCGGGCACGACGATTGCGCGCACTGCAAGAACAGCTTGCGCGCGAGCGACAGGTGGCCTTGTTCCTTCGCGTCTTGACCGCGGCTGTGCGCGTCGACGCACTGTTCCTTGGTCAGGTCGGCGTAGGCAACCGAGCTCGCAGCCAAGACTGCGATAACTAGAACCCTAGCGATCATGTTCGGAGCTCCCCAGGCTAGAGACAGCTGGCTTTGAAGATCTTCTTCTTGCCTTCGAAGTAATACGGAGGATTGCAATCGACCGCCGGTACGGCCGAACCCGTCGCGGGTGTGGCCGTGGTTGCGGCCGGTGTCGGCTCGGCCTTCGTGACCGGTGCGGCGGCGGGACGCTGCGGCACGTTGCGCACGATATGCGGAGCCGGCGCGCTACGCACCGTCGGCTGCGAGCGCACGACGGGCCGCGGCGTCGGCTCGACCGGCGCTGGCGCCGACGTTGTCGTCGTCGTTGTTGTCGCGGCGGTGGGCGTTGGTGCGGTTGCCGTCGCCGGGGCCGGCGCTGGCGCTGGCGCGACGGGCACGACAGCGGCCGGTGCCGCGGGCGGCGGCGGTGGTTGCGCGGCGACGCCTCTGGGCGTCTCGATCTCGGGCGAGTGCGCGAGCCAGATGATCAGCGCGAGCAGCACCAAGAATACGGCGGCGCCGGCGCCGAACCAGAGCCGCGTCTTGTTGCGCAGCGTGGTCGGTGCGGTCGGTCGTTCCATCACCGTCGCCGCGCCGGGATCGGTCTGGATCCGGCGATGGCTGCCGGTCGTGTTCGGCATGCTGCTATCGGCAGTGCGCCGCCAGCTCTGCTCCTCGGCGGAGATCACGCGATCGCGCATCGCCAAGAAGTCTTTGCCGAGCTGCTTGAGCCACTGCGCGACGGCGGTCGGCGTCGCCGGCGTCACCGCCGACGACAACGCTTGCTCCATGTCCGCCGCGGTTTTCCAGCGCTCGCCGATATCGACCGCGAGGCCGCGGCGAAGGATCGGGTCGAGCACCTCGAGCTGGCGCCAACGATTCGGACCGAGCCACTCTTTCTCTTCGGCGAGCGCTTCGGTGATCGCGGGCAGCGTGCCGCGCATGATCTCGTGGATCAGCTCGGCTTCGGATTGCGCCGTGTGGTGCATGCGATGGCCGACGATCAGCTCCCACAACACGACGGTGAGCGAGTAGACGTCGCTCTGCTGCACCGAATGGCCGCGGATCTGCTCCGGCGCCGAGTACGCGAGCTTGCCCTTGAACACGCCTTCGCGCGTGATGTGCGCCGCCATCGTCGCCTTCGCGATGCCGAAGTCGAGCAAGCGCGGCGTGCCGTCGGTCGCGACCATGATGTTTTGCGGCGAGACGTCGCGGTGCACGACATCGAGCGGTCCGCCGAGCTCGTCGGTCGTCTCGTGAGCGGCCTGCAAGCCGGCGAGCACGCCGCACGCGATCGCGACCGCGACGTTGAGCGGGACGTGAACCTTCGCTTCGTGCGCGGTGCGCAGCAGCCAGTGCAGCGGCGCGCCGTGCACGTACTCTTGAACGAGCACGACTTCTTCGCCGGTCGTGACGACGTCGAGCACCGGCACGACATTGCGGTGATGGATCTTCGAAGCGACGCGCGCTTCGTCCAAGAACATCGTGACGAACTCGGAATCCTCGGCGAACTCCGAGTGCAGTCGCTTCGCCGCGACGATGCGCGTGAAGCCTTCGTCGCCGACGAGCCGCGCGATGTGAATCGTGGCCATACCGCCGCGCGCGATCTGCCGGTGCAGCAGATAGCGACCGATCTGGATCGCCGGCTGGCGACGCGCGTCGGAGCTCAGTGCTTGTGAGGTTTCGGGCATGGACTACGCGCGAGCCTCGGGCCGGCTTCCCGACCAAACTGCGTTTAACGGCAGCTGGAAAAAAACAGCGGACCTCATCGTGGGTCACTGTCTCAACCGATTGATGTGAGCCTCAAGGGGCAGTGACGTCCACATCCCTCAGTGAGGCAACGCTAATTACCTTTTTGCATCAGCTCGGCAAAAGCCCGTGCGCACACGCACGTTATGTACGCGTTGGATTGAAGAGAAACAGGCGGTTACAACGCGCGCTTGTCGTGCATTTTCAGGTCATGTCGAGAACGAGATTCTCGACGGTGGATCAGCGAAACATTTCTTCACAGAGCAACACAGTCATCGCTTCGGATCAGCGAGGTGATCGTTTGCGTTTCCGCTTCGAGACCGTCGGCATTTGAATCGAGAGCTCGCTCGGATCGAGCTTCCCGATGGCGACCAGATCGCCTCGTTTCGTCGTCGTGATCGTCGGGTATTCGCCGCGAGATGCTTCGACGAGCGCCGCGCCTTCGAGCGCGCGCACGAGATCGAGCACGTGCGTTTGCGACCAGCCGCGCAACGAGCCGCGCTCGGGCAATTCCGCGAACCGCGGATCGTCGTCGGTGCCGTTCGCGATCTGCGCGATGCGCGTGCGGCCGAATCGGCCGTGCAGCGTGCCGACGAGCAAGAGCAGATTCCGGATCGCGATCGCTTCGCTCTCGGAGATCGCCGAGGGCGTGTGCCCGTGCGCGACCGCTTCGCAGGTATCGCACGCGCCGCAGCGCTTGCTGCGATCGGTCCAGTCCTCGTCGCCGAAGTATTCGAGGATGAGCTGACGCCGGCACCGCGGGTGATACGCGTAGTCGATCATCATCCGCAGCTTCTTGCGCTCGTTGTCGGCGCGGCGCGCGAGCGACTCGACATCGAGCGGCGGAAACACGCCCGGCGGCGGCCGTGCCGCGGTGAGCTGATCGGCGGAGCGCGTGAGCATGCCGTGGCGCTCGAGAATTCGGATCGCCGCGCCGATCGTCGCGTTCGATGCTTCGGGTAACTGCGGCTTGAGGCGTTGCTCGAGCTCGTCGTCGCCACCGCCGCGACCGTCGAGCTGGCCCAAGCTCGGCCGGCCGTGCAGCAGCTTCCACATGCCGCGCAGCAGATCCGCCGACGGGTACGACGCGTCGATCAAGAACTCCTGCAGCCGGATATCGGAGTGGTTGAACAGCAGCACGCAGCGCGTGGGCTTGCCGTCGCGGCCGCCGCGGCCGGCTTCTTGGTAGTACGCCTCGGGGCTGCGCGGAATATCGGCGTGCACGACCAGGCGGATATCGCTCTTGTCGACGCCCATGCCGAACGCGTTCGTCGCGACGATCACGTCGAGCTGGCCCGACATGAACCGATCCTGCGCTTTCTCGCGGATCTCGTTCTCGAGCCCGGCGTGATAGACGCGGGCGCGCATCCCGGCCTTCTTGAGCGCCTGTGCGTAGCTCTCCGCGTTCTTGCGCGTGGCCGCGTAGACCAGCGCGACGCCGCCGTCGCGCATGCGCACGAGCTCCGCGAGCTGTTCGATCTTGTCGGCGGCGCCGCCGACCTTCTGCACCGCGTAATACAGGTTCGGCCGGTCGAAGCCGTGGACGTGAATGCGCGGCTCGGTGAGGCCGAGCTGCACGGCGATGTCGTCGCGAACTTCGGGCGTCGCGGTCGCGGTGAACGCGGCGATCCGCGGCGGCTTTAGCTCGGCGATGAGCTGACCGAGCCGCCGGTAGTCGGGCCGGAAGTCGTGACCCCATTCCGAGATGCAGTGCGCTTCGTCGATCGCGACGAGCGCGATCGAGCCGGCGCTCTCGCGCAGGGCATCGGCGAAGCGCGCGTTGCGAAACCGCTCGGGTGCGACGTAGACCAGCGTGAACGAGCCGGCGCGAATGCCGTCCAAGATGTCGCGTTGCTCTTCGGAGCTCGCTTGCGAGGTCAGCGCGACCGCGGAGATGCCGCGGCTGCGCAGCACGTCGACTTGATCCTTCATCAGTGCGATCAGCGGCGACACGACGAGCGTGACCCCGCCGCGCTCGCCGAGCACGACGGCCGGCAGCTGGAAGCACAGCGACTTGCCGGCGCCGGTCGGCATCATGCCGATCACCGGACGGCCGGCGAAGATATCGGCGATGACGTCGGCTTGCCCCGGCCTCAACGAGGTGTGGCCGAAGCGCGCGAGCGCACGAGCGAGCACGTCGGCGGTATCGCCGGTGCCATCGTGCGCAGAAGTCGCAGCGGTCCACATCGCGCGCCACGCTAGCAGACCGGTATGACAGCGCGACTGCTAGAACGACATGAACGTGCCGAGCGGCGCCGTCGATGCGTCGACGGTCCAGTAATACGTATCCGCGAACGAGCCGTCGGAGTTAAGCGTCGTGCCCCAGACCGAGTCGAGGTACTGGTGGTTCGTCGACGAGAACCCGGCGGTCGCGCCGAGGCCGAGCGACAGGTTCGGCAGGTTCTCGAGCGCGGGGATCATCGTATCCGGCGTGATCGCTCCGGTCGTATTGAGCAGGCCTTGGATGAAGATGTTCGTCGACAGGTAGCCTTCGAGCGCCGTGAAGCCGGCGGGTTGCGCGGCAGCAGCCGCGAGCTTGTTGTAGTTCGTGACGATCTGGATCGTGCTCGTCGTGTAGTTCGGCACGACGTTCGAGACCAGCACGTCCTGCGTGTACGGCTTCGACCCGCTCGGCGTCGTGTAGCTGCCGGCGTTCTTGAGATCGCTCGCGAGGGCGTTGCCGTCGACGAACGAGATGTTGCTGAAGTAGAGGATGACCTTGTCGCCGGGACCGGTCGCGCCGTACTGCCATTGCCGGAGCAACTGGATGAACTGCGAGCCGGCGCTATAGACGTCGGTCATCAGGATGCCGACAGGGACCGCAGCGCCGGAGCCCGACGGGGCGAGCGTGGCGATGTACGCCTCGGCTTGCGTTGCCAACATCGGCACGCTGGTGTTGTCGTTGCGGTTGTAGCGGAAGCGTTCGAAGTTCGGCGTTATGGTTTGCGCGTTGATCGCCTGCCATGCGGCGACGAGGCCGTTGTACCCGGCGTTGCCGAACGTGTCGTTCTGGTCGAACGAGATGATGTTGGTCTGCGTGTTGATGGCCACGCCCTTTGACTGGAAGTAGTAGACCGTCGCCATCGTTTCCTGCGCGTAGCTCGCGCGGACGTTGAACACGTACTTCTGGCACGGGCCGGCGGTGGTATCGCGCAGCGGCGTGCCTGCGCCGGTGAACGCACCGTAGAACAGTGTGTGCGTTTCGGTCGCGACCGGCGTCGCGCGCACCGCGGTCGGTGTGCCGACGCTGCCGACCATCGCGAGCACGCCGTTCGAGCCGCGATCGAGTGCGGTCGTCGACACCGGGATGAACGCGGGCGTCGGCGTCGCGCCGTTCGAGACGGCGGAGCCCGTGTTCGGACAGTTCGTCGGCGTGTCGCCGGTGTCGATCGCGTCGGTGAGCGACATCGCGTTGGTCTGCGCCTGCGTCGGGTCGTAGCCGTCGTCGAGCGCGTTGATCATGAGCATGCGGCCGCGAATGCCGCCTTTGGCGTTCTGCTCGTTGAGCGCGAGCTGGATGCCGTTGTTCATGTCGGTACCGAGCGACGCGTTGACGCCGGAGAACGGCGCGCTTTGGCCGAGCATGATCGGCGCGCTCGATGCGTCGACGCACAACATGTCGCTACCGCGAAGATCGCAAACCGCGTTGTCGCCGCAATCGCTGTCGAGCGTGCACGATTTCGCCGAGAACGTCGCCGAGCACGCTGCGAGCGAGCCCACGAGCACGGCTAAAACAAACGAATAGCGCACCATGCTGCAAACTCTCGCGCGCGCATTGATGTGTGCGCAAGTCCTTCGCGCTTTGTCGTGATCAACTACGTAATCCGAACGACAGCAGTAGGACGACGGACTACGTCGACGCCGCGGCGTTTTCGTACAGCGCTAGTCGCGCACGCGCTCGCAGGTCGTCAGCGACGGCTTGATCATCAGCTTTACGGTTTGCGGCACGTCTTGGATGTTCTTGATGCGCAAACCCATGTCCGCGGTCTCACCGTCTTCAACGCAATCGATGTCAAACACGTGGCCTGCGCCGCCGATGTCGACGAGCTCGCCGCGCAGCAGGCCGACCTCGACGATGCCGGACTCGCTCGACACCGCGATCGTCGCGTGCCAGTGCGGCGGCAACGCGCCGAGGTTCGCGAGGCTGTCGAGCGTGATCGACGCGCGCGCATCGAGCTCGGTTTCGATCATGAACGTGCCGGCACTCGGGAAGCTGTAGGTCACGTTCGAAGTCGCGGTCGGCTTATCGAAGCCCATCGCGTGCGTCGCCGGTGAGGCCGGTTGGACCACGACTGCCTGCGCCGTAGGCGGCGCCAGCTTCTTGCGCCGCAACATCTGCGAGCCGCCGACGAACACGCCGGCGACGACCGCGAGCGCGATCACCGCACGCAGCGTAGATGCCTTACCCGCGACGCGGCCGACCGCACACACGCCGCGCCACGTCGCGCGCAACGTGTCGCGCAGGCTGAACAGCTCGCTGCCGGCGGCCGGATCGAGCGCGGTGATCGCGAGTCGTTCGCTGCGCAACCGGCGCACGAGCATGCCCATCGCGAGCGGCACGATCGCGAGCGCGATCGGCAGCGAGGTGATGAGCGACAGCACGACGATCGCGGCGGTCGCTGCGAAGTCGATCACGGCGACGCTCGATCCACGGGCCGCACGCGTCGTCATCACGAGCGCGCCGACGAGACCGATCGCACCGTAGAGCGCGAGCGAATGCGCGTGCTCGGCGAGCGCGCCTTCGAACTCGCGCATGACCGGCCAGCCGTCGGCGTGGATGCCGTTCGCGATGTAGAGCAGTGCCGCCGGAACCGCGACGCTTGTCCCGAGCACGAGCCACGCCACCGATGCGACCTCGCGGCGATGCGCCATGTCACGCGCCATCTCGGCGGGGCGCTCGTGATCGAGGCGCTGCAGGTCGTGATCGAGATCGCGGCCGGGCAACACGTAGTGCGACATCGCGACGGCAAAGCGATGCTCCGAACGCGCGCGCGACACCATGTACGCGAGCAGCGCGAGCAGCCACGCGCCGAACAGCAGCGTCGAGATCGACGCGGGCTGCACGCCGGGTAACACCGCATCGAGCCGCGCGGCCCAACTCGGGCGCAGCGCGACCGCGAGCATCGCGACGCCGCCGATCGTCATCGCGAGGCCG
>DASXEF010000985.1:0-12990 GCA_036490255.1 Kofleriaceae bacterium | reverse complement strand
CGTGCAAAATTTCTCGCTGCACGTTACCGCCGGCGCACGCGATCCCGAGTTCGACGACACCGACAAGACGCTGTTCGCGTCGCGCGAGCACTGGCTGCAGTGGCAGCAGAACGCCGGCGATCCGGACGGCTTGTTCGTGCGCGTCGGTCGGTTCGAGCCCGTGTTCGGCCTGCGCCTCGCCGAGCACGTCGACTACAACCAGCGCTACGGCGGCGAAGAGCTCTACGGCGAGGCGTACGGCGCCGCGGTCGAATACATCCAGCCGAAGTACGAGGTTCACGCGACCGGCTTCGTCCACGATCCGTGGCAAGGCACGACCGAGCTCGGCGACGGCGGCACGTTCTACGGCGAGGTGCGGCCGATCGACAACACGGCGATCGGCCTGGAAGCGAAGTACGACAAGACCACGGACGATCGAAAGCTGTACGCCGGGCTCACCGCGAAGCACTTCTTCGCGACGCCGGGTTTACTCGTGCAAGGCGAAGGTGAGCTCGTCCATCAGAACATCTTGGTCGGCGGACGCGACGACGGCTTCGACGACCAGATCGTGTTCTACCTGCTGGCGTCGTACTTCTTGCCGAAGGGGTTCATGATCGACCTCGGCGGCGGCGACTACGATCCGGACGTCACGATCCGCAACGTGAGCCAGCAGGTGTTCGACCTGAACATCCACTGGTTTGCGACGTCGCACGTCGAGCTCGCCCTCGATAGCCGGCTCCAGTTCGAGATGTTCGGGGGCGACGGTCAAACCAACGGCTACTCGCTGCTCTTGGTCCACTATCGAATTTGATAGAGTCCGCGGCATGCCAGTCACGGATGCCACCGCGAAGTGGGTCGCCGAGCAGTTCGAGAAATCGATCGTTCCGACCCTCGTCGACTACATCAAGATCCCGAACAAGTCGCCCGGCTTCGATCCCGAGTGGAAAGCGCACGGCCACATGGATCGTGCGGTCGAGCTGTTTGCCGGCTGGGCGAAGCAAAACCTGCCCGAAGGCGCCACGCTCGAGGTCGTGCGGCTCGGCGAGCGCACGCCGGTCATCTTCATCGAGGTGCCGGGCAGCGGCGCCAAGGCGAACGACACGGTGCTGCTCTACGGCCACCTCGACAAGCAGCCCGAGATGACCGGCTGGCGCGACGGGCTCGGTCCGTGGACGCCCGTGCTCGAGGGCGACAAGCTCTACGGCCGCGGCGGCGCCGACGACGGTTACGCGATCTTCGCGTCGCTGACCGCGATCAACGCCGTGCGCCGCGACAAGCAATCGCACGCGCGCTGCGTCGTGCTGATCGAAGCGTGCGAAGAATCCGGCAGCCCGGATCTGCCCGCGTACATCGATCATCTCGCGCCGCGGATCGGCGAGCTGTCGCTCGTCGTCTGCCTCGACTCGGGCTGTGCGAACTACGACCAGCTGTGGTCGACGACGTCGCTGCGCGGCCTGATCTTGGGCACGCTCGAAGTCTCGCTGCTGACCGAAGGCGTGCACTCCGGCGACGGCACCGGCGTCGTCGCGTCGAGCGAGCGCGTGATCCGCATGGTGCTCGAGCGGCTCGAGGACACGCACACCGGCCAGATCAAGCTCGCGCAACTGTCGACGCAGATTCCGCGCGCGCGCATCACGCAGGCCGAGGCGACCGCAAAGGCGATCGGCGACGACACCTGGAACAAGTTTCCGTATCAACCCGGCGCGCAGCCGATGAGCAAGGACGGCACCGAGCTGATCTTGAACCGCACGTGGCGGCCGACGCTCGCGATCACCGGCGCTGAAGGCTGGCCGCTGCCGGTCAACGGCGGCAACGTGCTGCGGCCGTTCACGACGCTCAAGCTGTCGATCCGCATCCCGCCGCGCGTCGATCCGCGCGTCGCCGCGACCGCGGTCAAGCAAGCGCTCGAGCACGATCCACCGTACGGCGCCAAAGTCGTGTTCACCGAGCAAGGCTCCGACGCCGGCTGGGATGCGCCCGAGATGGCGCCGTGGCTCGATAAAGCGCTCGCCGAGGCGTCGACGAAGTACTTCGGCAAGCCCGCCATGTTCATGGGCGAAGGCGGATCGATCCCGTTCATGCACATGCTCGGCGAGAAGTTCCCGAAGGCGCAGTTCTGCGTCACCGGCGTGCTCGGCCCCAGCTCGAACGCGCACGGCCCGAACGAGTTCTTGCACATCCCGACCGCACGCAAGCTCACGCTGTGTGTGGCCGACGTGATCGCGACGCACGCGCGTCAGTGAGCGTTGCCGTCGTACAAGCCGGCGGTCGCGTCGCCGGCGAGCCGCGGTAGCTCCGGCGGCGTCGAGCTGCGCTCGCGCAGCTTGTCGAACAGCACGCGCACGCGCGGCGCGTTCGGGAGTTTGCCGTGATCGTCGACGATCGCGAGGTTCGGCGGCACGGCGTAGCCGAAGTACCACGGCGCGATCGCGAGGCAGCGCGGCTCGCCACACACCAGCTCGATCGGCGCGCCGTCGCTGGCTTCGCGCGCGAGCTCGGCGAACGCCGCGGCTTCCGGCCGTTTGCGCACCGAGAGCCGATACATCACGCGCAGCGACGGCAACGCGATCATGACCGCGACGACGACCACGACGAGCCTGCGCCAGCTCGTCCAGTCGATCGCGGCATCGAGCGCCATGCCGGCGCACACCAGCAGCGGCGGCAAGATCGGCAGCGCCATCCGGGACGAGATCGGTAGCGGCACGTAGCGCGTCACGCTGGTCGAGCCGAACCAGTACAGCGCGGTGAACGTCGCGAGTGCGACGAGCCAGATCCGCTTGTCGCGCGGAGCGAGCCAGATCGCAGCGATCGCGGGGATCAACGTCGCCTTGAACAGTCCCGCGAACAGCAGCGGCGGCTGCCAGATCAAGCGCGCGAGCCAGTCGCGCAGCGGGTGGCCGTGCAGCGACCACGCGTGCTCGTCGCCGATCGCGTCGATGCCGTGGATGCGTGCAAATGGATCGCCCCACAGCACGGCGCACAGCCAGAGATAGCCGATGCCGAGCAAGCCGCCGATCGCGAGCGCGGGCACGTAGCGCGCGAGTAGCCCGCGGCGCGCATCGACGATCACCGCGTAGATCCACACCGGCGCGCACCACACCGCGGTCTCCTTGACCAGAAACGCCGCGAGCCACGCCGCCGCCGCCGCCGCGAGCCACCAGCGACCGCGCGGCCGATCGCGATGCTCGAGCCACAGCACACTGACGCTCATCAGCGCCGCGCACGGCAGGTCGGCGCTCAAGATGATCGCTTCGTACAGCAGCGCCGCCGACAACACGCCGATCGCGAGCCCGACCAGCTTCGCGCGCGACGTCGGCATCGCCGCGAAGATCACGCACAGCACCACGAGTGCCGAGAGCAGCGCCGGCAGGTTCGTCGTCACCGACGACACGCCGAATACCGCGTAGATCAACGCGAGCGGCGCGGTCAGCCCGATCCGCATCACGAACGGATGGAGCTCGTGGCCGGAGAACACGCTCGCCGGATCCACCGAGAGCTGGTGCGCGATCGCCGAGTACCACAGCGGATCGGACGCGACGAAGTCCGGTCGCCCGCGCGCGAACAACACGCACATGACGATCGCGGCGATCACGAGCGCGATCCAGGGCCGCCGTAACACGAGCGGATAGTAATGCTAGGCTCGCGCGCGATGTCAGCACGCGCTCCGAAGCCTACGTATCAGCTGGTCGCGCTGCCGGGCGATGGGATCGGCGTCGAAGTGCTCGACGAGGCACGCGCGCTCGTCGACCTCGTCGCGCCGGCGATCGGCGTCGCGTTCGAGATCGAAGAGATCCCGTGCGGCGGCAAATATTTCCTCGATCACGGCAGCACGCTCGATTGGCCGGAAGGCTCGCGCGACAAATGCCGCGCCGCCGACGCGATCTTGCTCGGCGCCGTCGGCTGGAGCGGCGCCGACGGCAGCCCGGTGATGATGCCCGACGGCAAGATGGCCGGCTGGAACGCCGTGATCGGCAACCGCGTCGAGCTCGATCTCTACGCGAACGTGCGGCCGGTGCGCTGCTTGCCCGGCATTCGCCACTCGATCTCGGGCGAGTTCAAAGAAGTCTGGCGGCCCGACAAGGTCGACATGGTGATCATCCGCGAGAACACGGAGGGCCTGTACTCTGGCGAGGGTTCGCGTGATCGCGAGCGCGCGACCGACCTGCGCGTGATCACGCGGCGCGCCTCCGAGCGCGTCATCACGAAGGCGTTCGACCTATCGCGCGAGCGCGGCCGTGGCGCGCCCGGCGACGGCAAGAAGCGCGTGACCTGCATCGCGAAGCACAACGTGCTGCAAGGCTGCCGGCTGTTCCTCGAGATCTATCGCGAGGTCGCCAAGCGCTATCCCGACGTCGAGCAAGACGTCTCGATCGTCGACGCGTTCACGATGCAGGTGCTCACGCAGCCCGAGCGCTTCGACGTCTGCGTCACCACGAACATGTTCGGCGACATCGTGACCGACCTCGCGTCGGTGTTGCAGGGCGGCATGGGCATGGCCGTCGGCTGCAACGTCGGCGACGACCACGCGATGTTCGAGCCGATTCACGGCTCCGCGCCGCCGCTCGCCGGCAAGGACAAGGCGAACCCGATGGCGATGTTGCTCGCGACCGGTGAAGCGTTCGCGTGGCTCGGTCATCGCTACAGCGACGAGCGCCTGCTCCGCGGTGCAAAGGCGATCGAGCAAGGCGTCGCGTCCGTCGTCGAGAAGCGCGAGCACGTGCCCGCCGATCTCGGTGGCTCGGCGCCGCGCAGCAAGGTCGCGAAGGCGATCCGCGACGCCGTCGCCGCGTTACTCTGACGCCTGCTCGGTTCCGCTGAAGCTCTCGAACGTGACCGTCGTCGTGCAGCCATCCGGCGCGGGCGCCGAGAAGTCGTTCAGGTAGTGCGTGAACGTGACCGCGAGGACCGAGCCCGAGAACGTCGCGCCCGTCGTGCCCATCGCGTTGACGTCGAGCACGCCCGAGGTCGCCAGATACGCGTTCTGCAGCGTCGCCGTGCTGTTCACGACGGTGTACGTGTCGAGGATCGTGTCGCTGTCGGTGCTGACTCCGAGCGCGACGTTCGAGGCCGGCGCGAGCGTCGGGAAGTCCGGCGTCGCGCTGCCACCACCGGCGAGCACGTCGACTTCGAACTGCATGCACGGCGAGCAGGCGGCCGTGTCGTAGTCGCCGACGAACGAGATCAGATCCGCGACGCCCGACGCGTCCGCCTGGAACAACGCCTCGGAGACATCGAACGTGGTGGGAATCGTGACCGATGCCGGCAGCGGACAGTTCGTGTTCGAGCCGGAGCCGGAGCCGGATCCCGAGCCCATGCCGTCGCAGCTCACGGTCACGACGACGTCGGACATACCGATCGTGCCGGTGCCGCCGGTGACGTCGCAGGTTTGCCCGGTGGGCTGCGAAACGATCGTGACGTCGTACATCGCGCCGCTATCGATCTTCGTCTTGAACGCGTGCGAGCCGTTCGCGGTCACGCTCAGATCATCGCTGCCGTTGTCGGCGAGCTCGAGCGTGCCGCCGCTCAAACCGGAGACGACGACGTCGACGGCAAACGGCACGAGCGCGCACTCGACATCGACGCCGGTCACCACGTTCGAGCCGACCGTGCCGGTGCCATGCGTCACCGTGCACGTCTCACCGGCGGGTTGCGAGCTCACGCTGATCGCGTAGGTCTGACCGCTCGCAACGCTGGTCGAGAATGCGAACGCGCCGTTCGCGCTGAGCGTCAGCGGATCGACGCCGTTGTCTTTGAGCGTGACCTGCTTGCCGGACGCGAGCCCCGATAGCGTGCCGCCGATCGCGAACGATTGGGTGACGCACTGGACGACGACGTTGCTGACGTTCGCGTTGCCGACGTTGCCGCTCGCGTTGGTGACCGTGCAGGTTTGATCGGGGGTCGTCGGGTTCTGCGAGACCGTCACGGAGTACGGCGAGCCGCTCTGCAGCGGCGTCGGAAACGCGAACGAGCCGTTCGCGGTGATCGCGATCGAGTCGCCGCCGTCGTTCTCGAGCGTCGCCGTGCCCGCGAGCCCGACGACCGTGCCGCCGATCAAGAACGAATCGGTCGAGCAGTTGACGACGACGGTCGTGATGTTGCCGTTGTTGATCGTGCCGGTGTTGCCGAGCACGCTGCAGGTCTGTGCCGGGCTCGTCGGCTGCGTCTCGATCGTCACCGCGAACGTGCCGCCGCTCGCGATCTGCGACGTGAACATGAACGCGCCGTTGCCGCCGATGTGGAGATCGTTGCCGCCGTTGTCTTGCAACACGAGGCCGCTGCCGGTGAGCCCGACGACGGTGCCGCCGACCAAGAAGCTCGATGTCGCGCAGGTGATCGTCACGTCGGTGATGTTGTTCGTCGCGGTACCGCTGCCGTTACTGACCGCGCACGTTTGCGCCGGTGCGCTCGGTTGCGTGAGCACCGAGACGTCGTAGGTTCCGCCTTGCTCGACCTGCGTCGCGAACGTGAACGTGCCGTCATGCGCGACGGCGAGCTCGTCGCCGCCGTTGTCGCGCAAGATCAAACCGGTTCCGGTCAGGCCCGTGACCATGCCGCTGATCGTGACGCCGAGCGTCTCGGCCGAACCCGATCCCGAGCCCGATCCCGAGCCCGAGCCCGATCCGGAGCCGGATCCCTGACCTTCGTTGTTCGTTGCCGGCGAGGTGCACGCCGCGAGTAACGCGATGACTGCGATGAGTGGCTTCACGCGAGAGCGAGCGAAACCGCGTCGCTCGGTCGCACGAAATCGCGCACACACGCGAAAGCCAACTACTTCGTGCCGGGAGTCGGACTCGAACCGACACGACCGCGAAGCGGCATTGGTTGAGCTGTTCTCGCCGGCAATAATCGCGCCCGCGGCCCCGATCTAAATCTAGTTTGGGGCTCCCTCCGCGGTCCATCCTGCAGTCTGCCGTCGCAGCCGAATATCGATGGAGCGAGCTTCCGAGGACTGCGCCGGCAGGTGAACAATCATTCCGGCCAGCTCGCGAGCAACCTCCTTGAGGTTCTCTTCGACTGCGGAGATTACTTCCCTCGTCATTCTCGCGCCGATTTCCTGCTTTGGGCTTTCATCGGGGGCGACGAGTTCGGGGCCCATCGTGGCTAGTACACGCAGGAAGCGCTCAGCTGGAACGCCGATCGGATCGTCCTTCACCCACCGAGATGTCTGTTCGGGGCGCACGCCCATAATCTCAGCGAAACGGATGTTCGAAAGGCCGAGGTGATCGCGGATGAATCGAACCTCCTGAGGAACGAGCCGCGCCGGCTTATCAGCGAGCGCATGCGCGATCGCGCGATGAAGCGGTCCCATGTTTGGGATAAGCACTCGCTTCGCGCCACACGCCTCGCATGCGTATTTGATGACGTTGCCGAGGATGACGTTATCCATCCCGCTCTCGCGGTAGACGTGGTCACCAACGCTCTTCGTCATTGCGTTTCCGCACTCCGTGCACTTCATTTGCCTTGCCTCCTGATCACCGTGACGACGACGAGTACGTTCCCGTCTTCATCGACATCGAATGTAAAAATTACGCTGAGGTCCTGCCTGACCGCCCGGTAACGCCAACACCCATCCTTGTCGCTGCACTCTGTCGACAGCGCGCCAGCTTTCAGCGCCCACTCGATTTCCGGCGTAGTGACATCGCGTTCATCCATACGTTGCTGCGTATGTCGCTCATCGATCGAGATCCGGTTCGACTCGATGCACGCGCGGATCAGCTTCTTGAGATCTGGCCCCCTCAGCTCGACCGTCGGATCCAACGCTTCCACGTGTTCTAGGATGGGGACCGATTGCGGTTTCCGCAATCAATTTCTGTGAACAAAGTATCGCAAAGAACAGAAACGCTACAGAGGACAACAGAAAGCCACGGAAATGCGAGGAGTACGACGAGCGGTAGGACGAGCAGTAGGACGAGTAGTAGGACGAACACGCGCAGCTCGGCAGGATAACGGCCGACACGTCTGCGGAAAATCTGTGGACCGCTTCGAATCGTTGCGCTGGGGTTATGCGCACGCGACGATTCGCAAGGGTTTCAGTTATAGGTAGTCGCGAACGCTACGCGCAGACGTCGCGCTCGGTCAGACGGCCGTGCTCGACTCAGCAAAGGCCACACGTCGGCTTGATCACCGACGCGACCTGCGCTCCCTCGGCGCAGCGGCCAGCTTTTCGAGCCGGGGCTTTGAGGGAGCCCCGTGGCGATACAAGTAGCGAGCGCGAAGCGCGAGGATATGCAACGTACGTGCATCAAGCACGCGATGCTTATCGTTGACCAGGTTCGTCGAATGGATCGCGGCGAGTTGCTCGCACACCTACGCGAGTGGTTAGGAAACGCTCGCGTGGTACGTCGCGCCGTACAGACCGCCGAGCGTACAGTGAACGCGCGGGAGCGCAATCGAGCCCAGAAGAGCGCCAGTAGCCTCAACGAGCTGATCCGCGAGGCAGCTCATCGCACCGCGCGTAACGACGACGATGTTGAGCGTGGAGTCGCAGCAGCGACCGAGCATTTGGCGATGCTGCGCGCTGAGTCGTCCGTGTTCCATCCGCACGTCGTTGCGGGAACGGCTATGTGGGTCGCTGCCTCTGCGGCGTTGCCCGGCCGGCCGAAATGGCCGCTCGCGAACCCGGAGCACCTCGTTGTGAGCGCCGGGATGCACGCGTTCGGCTCCAAGATGTTCCTCCCGCGGTACGTCGCGGTGCTCGTGCTCGCCGAGCTCGGTCACCCGCACGAGGCGATTGCACGCGATCTCAGGCTCGCGGCCGATGGCGCAGGCATTCGGAGGATTCTGCGCTACGCCGCAAATACCTAGGGCTACGCACCTAATCCCTAGTCGTCGAGAGTTCGCGTTAGCCGCACTGTGGCGACATGAGCGCAGACGACGAACCCTCTCCCCAGCGCCGGGAGTCTGAGCACGTGCCGTGGTTATTGCGGTGGGCGACGTGGCAGCGAATCCGCACCGGCGCTGCTGCGGCGGTACGTCACGCGTACGGAGGCGCAGCCGACTCAGGCCCGCTGAACTCGATGCGGATCAACATCGACGACAAAGCTTTCAGCGACCCGCGGTTCGCGCGGCTCACTCCGATGCGAGCGTCGACGCCGCAGATGCGGGTACAGCAGCAACAGGCGTGGCCGAGTCCAACTCTTCCAACTCGGATATTAGCGGAGTACCAGCAGGTGGTTCCGGATTCCGGCGAGCGCTTCTTCGCTTACATGGAACGCGAACAAGGACAGAGGCACGAGAATCAGCGCGCTGTTCTCCGCCATTCTGCGCACGCGCAGTTTTTCGTGTTCCTGCTCTCGGGACTCGCGATCGTGGGCGTGTGCGTGTGTGCTGTGATCGGGCAAACCGCGGGTCTTGCGCTCGGTGCTGCTGGCCTTCTGCCGTTGGTTCAGCCCGTGTACCAGCGCCACAAGCAGACGCTCGAAGCTGAGTACGCTCTGCAACTGCAGCAACTCGAGGCCCGGAATGGGAGCGGCGCAGCTGATGACGCGGCGACGATATGACGCGAGAAAACAGGGAGACGGCCTTCTATCCTGCTAATCGCGCCTCGCAACCAGCTCCGATTCTTTCGTGCCGGGAGTCGGACTCGAACCGACACTCCTTGAGGGGAAGGGGCTTTTGAGACCCCTGAGTCTACCATTTCTCCATCCCGGCAAACGAAACGCGCCGGACTAGCCGGCGCGCTCGTTTCAGCAAACTAGCTGACGATTGGCTCGACGTCGAGATCGACGTCGAAGCGGCTACATGCCGCCCGAGCCACCGCCGGCGCCGCCCATGTCGCCCGAGCCGGCCGGAGCCATGCCCGAACCCATGTCGCCCGAGCCCATCGCCGAGCCCGACGAACCGCCCGAAGACGGGGTCGTGTTTGCATTCTTCTTGCTGCAGCCTGCAAGCGCCGTAGCGACAACGAACAGAACAATCGCGATCTTCTTCATAACTGTGTCCTCTCTCTGGTTTGTCTAAAGCCGCTGGCGCTTGCCAGTCAGCAATCGAACCGAATGAATGACGGCGATCAGCCGCCGCAGGGATCTCCGCCCGACATCGCCGAGCCCATCGCGCTGCCCGAGCCCATCGCGCCGCCGTAGCTCGAGCCACCGGTAGCGCCGCTGCCCATGTTGCCCGTCGTGTTCGACGGCGTCGTGGTGCCGCTTGATTTGCCGCCGCACGCTGCGGCGATCAACGAGAACAACGAAACGATGAGCATCTTCTTCATGCGTGTCTCCTAAACGGGCGTGCCAGCGTGGCCAACAGCCGGGGAATCTAGATCTGCGAGCGCCGACTCGAGCTCGCCGCGAGCATGCTGATCGCCGCGACGGGTGGCAACTTCGATGCCGCTTCGAAATACAGCGGCCGCTTCGTCTCTGCGCGACAGCGCGACGAGCGTGCCGGCGGCCATCAAATACGTCGGGACGTAGTCGGGAAACATCGCGATCAACTCGGCGAACGCGGTTCGTGCGGCCTCGAGCTCACCACGCGTCTTGAGCTCCATCGCGAGCCCGTAGCGGGGAAACGGATCGCTCGGCGAGCGAGCGATAAAGCTACGAAACGTTTCGAGGCGATCCATACAAAGCGAAGCTAGGTTCGGACGTACAACGCGGGTCGTGGCGCCCGCTTACAGGCGTGCCCCCGTATCGCAAGACTTCTGGCCAAATGCCAGCCCCTCAACGACATTTCGAGCTTCGGTGATCGCTCGTCAGCACGGCGGGCACGACGGTGATCGTGCTACAAAGGTGTTGGTAGCCGGGTGAAGCGACCGTACACGCGATTCGTCGGGATCGATCTCGGCGGTGGCCGAGGCAAGACCACCGCAATCGCCGAGCTCCGGAGCGGTGTCGCCGGCGCCGAGGTGATCGAAGTTGCGACGCGTGCCGGCAAGGCCGCGTGGACCGACGATGCGCTGATCGCTCGGCTCGGTCCCGCGCCGGATCGCGTGATCGCGATCGACGCGCCGCTGACCCAGGCCGCGTGCGCGCGCTGCACCGAGCCGGTGTGCCCTGGCACCGAAGCGTGCTCGGTGCCGGCCGTGGTGTGGCTGCGCACGACCGGCCGATCGCTGGTCCAGCAAGTCGCCGAGCAGACCGTCAACGGCACGCGGCGCGAGCCCAAGCACGTCGCGCAGGCGCGCCTCGCGCCGTATCAACATCGCGCGACCGAGGTCGTGATGACCTACGAGCGCGGGCTCTTACCGCTGGCTTCGATCGGCGCGTCGAACGGCGCGATCACCGCGCGCGCCGGCCAGCTCAAGCGCCGGTTGCGCGGCGCCGGCTACGAGCTGCACAAGAACCTCTTGGAGGTCTCCCCTGCCGCGACGATCGCAGCGCTCTGCGACGCGCGAATCGCGCGCGGCTACAAACGCGACGCCGATCCGTGGCGCACGCGAGCGGTGATCCTCGAGCGGCTCGGCGATCTGTCGTTCGCGCCGCAGAGCCGAATGGCGCGCGAGGACGTGCTGTCGAACGATCACTGCTTCGACGCGGTGATCAACGCGTACACCGCGTATCGCTGGGCGCGCGACGGCTGGGAATCGCCGTCGGGGTTGTTCGAAGACGACGGTTGGATCACGGCGCCGCCGTGATCAGATACTTCTCGCCCGTCGTCATCGCCGCGCACGCGCGCACGGTGTCGGGATCGAGCAGCTGGTCGAGCGCGATCTTCGCCTTGTAGCTGCTCGCGAACGTCGTCGTCAGCTCGCTCATCACGCGCTTCACCATCCGGCCGTACGCTTCGCCGCCGAGCTTGCGCAGCGCGTTCGAGACGAGATAGCCGCCGATGCTCCACGACAGCCCGAACGTGCGCACGAGCGTCGTCGGGCTGCGATCGAGGCTGCCGTAGACGTAGGCTTGCTTGAACGTCGTCGAGCCGTAGTGGCTGAACGTCGTCATCGAGCGCGCCGCGACGCGCTCCATCGCATCCAAGATCTGCGAGACCTGCGAGCCGCCGCCGATCGCATCGAACGCGAGCGTCGCGCCGGTCGCCGCGATCGCGGAGACGAGATCGGCCGCGAACGTCGTCGCCGAGCTATCGACCACGTGCGCGGCGCCGACCCCGCGCAGCTGCTCGACCTGCGCCGCGCGCCGCACGATGTTCACCAACGGCACGCCGTCGGCGGCGCAGATCTTGACGAGCATCTGGCCGAGGTTCGACGCAGCCGCGGTGTGCACGATCGCCTTGTGACCTTCGGCGCGCATCGTCTCGACGAAGCTGAGCGCGGTCATCGGGTTGACGAACGACGACGCACCATCTTCCGCCGTGCGTCCCGCCGGCAGCTCGCGCACGGCGACGGCCGGCAGCTTGCGATGCGTCGCGAACATGCCGCCGCCCGCCGCGGCGACGACCTTGCCGACGAGTGCTTGCGCGTTCGCGCCCGCCGCGATCACGGTGCCGGCGCCTTCGGTGCCGATCGGCAACGCGCGATCGATCCGGCCCGGAAACACCGCGAGCACGTGCGGCGACACCGGCGCGATCAGCTCGCCGCCGCGCACCGTGGCTTTCGACAGATCCGCCATCGCGAGCATCAACACGAGGTCGGTCGGATTCACCGGCGCCGCATCGATGCGCACGATCACCTCGTCGGGGCCGGGCTCGCCGAGCTCGACATTCGCGAGCGCGAGGTGAATGTGGCCGTCGGCGGAGAGCGTCGAATGAAGCGAGCGAGCCTGCATGCCCGCACTCTACGCTCTACGCGAGCAGCTCGTACGCGGCGGTGACTTCGGCGAACCGCGCTTCGAGCGTGCGCTTGCGCGCGGCGTCGACATGCGGCTGCAGATCGGGATGCAGCGAGCGCGCGATCCGGCGATACGCGCGCTTGATCGATTCGACGTCGGCGTGCTCGTCGAGCCCGAGCAACCGCGCGGCGGCCTCGCGTTGTGGATCGGCCGCACGCAGCCGATTCGGCGCGCTGCGCTCGGCGACGATGCCTTCGACCTCGAGCGCATCGATCGCGCGGAGAAAATGTAAGAACGCGAGCAGGCGAAATCGCGGCGTGCGCGCGAGCGGCCAGATCTGATCGAGCCG
>DASXEF010001031.1:0-7031 GCA_036490255.1 Kofleriaceae bacterium | reverse complement strand
TCACGTCACCGCGAAGAAGTAGCTCACTGCTCGGTGATCGTCGTGATCGTCAGTGCGCCGGCGCGCGCGGTCAGCGGGTGCGAGCTGAACGTCATGCTGCTCTTCGCTGCGGTCACCGTCATCGCAGCCGACGGCGTATTGAAGTAGAAGCCCGTGCCGTCGGTGTACGTGCTCGTCGTCGCGGTCGGCTCCTGCGTCGTCGGATCGCTGTAGCGATACACGCCCGACGCCGGCGAGCTCGTGATCGTCGCGCCTTCGATCGCCTTGCCGCTCGAATCCTGCACGGTCGCGATGATCACGCCGTCGGCCGTCTTGCCACCGCCGAAGTTGATCAGCAGGTCGAGCAAGCTCGACTGGATCATGTCGGCGCCGACCGTCGCGCTCGCGGTCCACGGCGCCTCGGGGTACTCGTACGTGTCCGTGTAGTTGGACTTCGTCAGCTTGATGTAGCCGTCGAGGTTCGCCTGGTTGATCGCGAGCGAGAACTTGCCGCTGCTGTCGCTGGTCGCCGTCGCGATCACCGTCGTGTCGTCGCTGTTCGCGTACGCGGCGAGCGTGACACCGGCGAGCGGAGTCGCGCCGGTCGCGCCGTCGTCGTTGACGATGCCCGAGAGCACGAACGATCCACCACCGCCACCACCACCGCCGCCACCGCTGCCGGTGTCGCTTCCACCACCGCCACCACCGCCGCTGCCGCCGCCACCGCCGCCACCACCACCGCCGCCACCGCTGCCGGTGTCGTCATCACCGCCCGAGCTGCCGGGCATGTTGGCCGCGCAGCCGGCCATGATCGCGAGCGTGAACAGCGAAACGACTTTGAGCTTGGTCATGCCGCGACCCACAGCAAGCGGCGGACCGAGCGTAAGTCGGCTAAATCCACACAACGTGACGCTCGTTTGCCGACGGCGCGCGCCATCACCTGACGGCCGCGACCTGCACGCGCCGTCGATGCCGCGCCGCCAAGTCCGCGAAGATCGATCCGGTCGGGTTCGTGCATTTGCCGGCCGCGTGTCGACGTTTGGTGCGTACCGCGTGCTCGGCAAGCTCGGTGAAGGCGGCATGGGCGCCGTGTTTCTCGCCGAGCATTCGCTGATCGGTCGTCGCGCCGCGATCAAGGTGCTGCGCGCCGAGCGCAACGTCCAGCGCGACAACGTCGAGCGCTTCTTCAACGAAGCGCGCGCGACCTCGGCGGTCGTCGATCCGGGCATCGTGCAGGTGTTCGACTTCGGCGTCACCGAAGACAACACCGCGTACATCGTGATGGAGTACCTCGAAGGCGAAGTGCTCGTGCAGCGATTGCGGCGGCTGCACCGGCTCGCGCCGCTGGATGCGCTGCGGATCGTGCGCCAGGTCGCGGGCTCGCTCGCGGCGGCGCACGCGGCCGGCATCATCCATCGCGATCTCAAGCCCGAGAACTTGTTCGTCGTGCGCGACAGCGAAGCGCCCGCTGGCGAGCGCGTCAAGATCCTCGACTTCGGCATCGCGAAGCTCACCGACAACAACGACGCGCGCATGCACACGCGACCCGGCGCCGTGATGGGCACGCCCGTGTACATGTCGCCCGAGCAATGCAGCGATACGAGCAAGACCGATCATCGCGCCGACATCTATTCGCTCGGCTGCGTGCTCTATCACGTGCTCACCGGCGTGCCGCCGTTCGATCTGCAGGGCTTCGGCGCGATCGCCGCGGCGCACATGTTCGAGCCGGTGACGCCGCCGAGTCACGTGATCCCGCACCTGCCGATCGAGCTCGACGCGGTCGTGCTGCGTTGCCTCGCGAAGGCGCCGAGCGATCGCTTCCAGTCGATGAGCGAGCTGCAGCACGCGTGCGATCTGCTGATCGCGCAGCTCGCGATGCATACGGCACCGACGATGTCGCTACGCGGCTACGCGCCGTCGCCGGTGTTCACGACGCTCGGGCTATCGGCGGGCCAGCCGCTGCCGGCACCGCCGAGGCACGTCGGCCGCTCGATCGTGCTCGCGTCGCTCGCGATCGCGCTCGGCGTCGCGGCGGCGATCGCGACGTCGGGCCACAGGCACATCGACCTGCCGAGACCACCGCCGCTGCCGACCGCGACGATCGAGCCGCGCGCGGCGACGATCGAGCCGATCGCGCCCGTCGATGCCGGCGTCGAGCAGCTGAGCCCGCCGAAGCCGCCGGCATTGCCGATGCCGCGCGTCATCAAACCGACGGTCGCGCCGAAACGCGTGCGAGCACCGACCACACAGGACCTCTACAATGAACGCACCTAGCCGAGCCTTGATCGCGCTCGTCGCATGCGCGCTGGCAGCGCCGGCGCACGCGCAAACCGCCGAAGCGGAAGTGTTGTTTCGCGAGGGCAAGCGTCTGCTCGCCGACGGCGATATCGCCGGCGCGTGCGCGAAGCTCGAAGCGAGCGAACGGCTCGACGCCGCGATCGGTACCGAGCTCAACCTCGCCGACTGCTTCGAGCGCGACGGCAAGCCGGCGAGCGCATGGGCGATGTTCGCGAAGGCGGAGCAAACCGCGAAGCGCGGCGGCGATAGCAAGCGCGCTGCAGAAGCGCGCCGCCGCGGCACCGAGCTCGTGCCGAAGCTGGTCTATCTCACGATCACCGTCGCCGACGAGCATCAGCTCGACGGCCTCGTGATCGAGCGCGACGGCACGCGCGTCGATCGCGTGCTGTGGAATACGCGCATGGTGATCGATCCCGGCAACTACAAGCTCGTCGCGTCGGCGCCCGGTCACCTGACGTGGCGGACGACGATCGCGCTCGGCGAGACCCGCAGCGTCGAAGTACCCGCGCTCGAACGCGCGCCGATCGAAGATCCGTTTCCACACGACGAGCCCGCCGTCGAGGCTCGACCGGAGCCGCACGCCGACGCACCAGCACCGCCCGAATCGCGGCCGCGTCGCTTCGTCGCTGCGTCGATCACGCTCGCGGTCGCCGGCGTCGGTGCGATCGCGGCCGGCGCCGCGTTCGGTGACATCTCGCAACAGCTCGTCGCGCGCGCGCACTGCAGCTCGATCGGTTGCTCGTCGCCGCTCGCCGTCGACGAGACACAACGCGCGCGCCGCGACGCGTTCGTCGCGGATGGCGCGTTCGTCGCCGGTGGCCTCGCGCTCGCGACCTCTGCGACGCTGTGGCTCGTCGGCTGGCCCGCGCACACCGAGCGCGTCACGGTCGTGCCGCTTGCACGCGGCGCGGCGCTCGCGGTCGGAGGGCAGTTCTGATGCGCGGCTCGATCATCGCGTTGCTCGCGGTCGGTTGCGCGATTCCGCCCGAGCGCCACCTCGTCGAAGCTCCCGGTGATGCCGACGACGATCCGCTCGCGTGCGCGACTGTTCAACCGCCGAAGACCGCCGCGCAGTCGGTCTCGATCTTCGGGAAGACCATGCAGGCGTTCACCGGCGATCCCGTCCCGAACACGAGCGTGACCGGCTACCTCGACGGGCTTCCGGGCAGCGCGTTCTCGACGACGAGCGACGGCTCCGGCACGTTCAGCGTCGATCAGAATACCGGCGGAGCGCCGCTCGCGTTTCACGTGCTCGCGTCGGCGACCGGCTACCTGTCGACGATGCTCTATCCGTCGGCGCCGTTGATCGAATCGACCGAGGTCGATCCGCAGCTGTTCGCGATGGACAAGCTCGAGTACGTCGCGTCGCTCGCGGGGCTCACGCTCGACATGACGCAGGACCAGATCATCTTGCAGGTCGTCGACTGCAGCGGCTTGCCGCTCGGCGGCGCGACGGTGACGTCGGATCCACCCGGCACCGTCGTGTACTTCCAGGATTCCAAGCCGATGCCGAGCGCGATGATGACCGACGACACCAATGCGGTCGTACTGATCGCGAACGTGCCGCCGAACAGCACCGAGATCTACGCGAGCGCGGGCGAGACGATGTTCTCGACGCTGTCGATCGATGCAGCGCCCGGCGTCCTCATCCAGGCCGCGATCCAGCCATGACGGCGCCGGCCGCCGGCGCAGCGATGGCTGCAGCCATCGATCGCGCAGTCGCCGCGACGCAGCCCGTGTAGTTACGCGTGGCACATGCGCTGCAACTTTCGCCGGCATGCGCATCGTTTCGCTAGCAGCTCTGTTCGGACTCGCCTTCGGTTGCGGCGAGCACGACGCCTCGAAAGCACCCGTCGATGCAGCGTCGCCGACACCGCCTTCGGGCTCGGCATCGACCTCGAGTGAATGGGTCGGCTTCCACGAGGAGATCCCGCTGCAACCCGCCATGTTTCATCCGCTCGCATCGGGGCTGTTCGGCTCCGACGCGCAAGCCGGCAGCTTCATCTCGAACGACATCGCGAAGGGGCTGACGATCTCGGCGGCCGCGGATCCGTCGACGCCGGGCCAATCGCAGGTGACGTTCTCGTTCGACGACGGCGGCACGCCGCGCACGCTCGCGATCGTGCCGGCGTCGTATCAAGTCGGCGAGACGTTCGTGCAAACGATCGACGTCGCACTCGCGACGATGCAAGCCGACGAGGCGCAAATGCCCGGCTCGGGCGAGTCGTTCTTCATCGAATATCGCGTCGCGTCGGCGATGGGCGGCAACATGTCGTTCGGCGTGCGCGCCGGCGCCGGCGTCTACACGCTCGTCATCGATATCAGCTCGCCGCACACCAGCTTGACCCCGAGCACGCTCGGCCAGGCCGCGGGCACCGCAGGTCCGTTCGATCAGGTCTACGGCACCGTCACGTTCCATCTCGGCAAGGACGAGTTCGACTACTTCAGCGACCACGCGTATGGCGAAGGCGCCACCGGCAACCAAAACTTCGCCGACTTCGCGCTCGTGCCGCACGACTGGTTGCGCTTGACCGTCACGCCGCAGATCGCCAACGGCGTCATCGACGTCGGGTTCGCGGTGCTGCTGCCCGACGGCTCGCACGTCGCGCTCGCCAACGCGCCGGCGTCGATCGATGCCGGTAACGCATTCAGCGCGCTCGTCGACCGCGCGATGGAGACGATGACCGAGCAAGAAACCGCAGTGAAGGGCTCGTCGACGCCGTGGTCGATTCCGTTCGAATACGATCAACCCACCGGCGGCGGCAACGTCACCGTGCTCGCGCAGGGCGCGCTCGGCGTGTTCCAGATCGCGTATCAAGTCGGCTCGCCGCAGCACGCGCTCGTCGACGTGCCGTTCGTGCCGTGGAAGCAGATCACGTTGCCGCCGCCCGATACGACGACGTGCGATCAGCTCGGCGATCCGACGATCACGCTCGCGATGCAGGGCACGTTCAACATGACGTTCTCCGCGAGCAGCGTGATCACGGGCAACCCGATGGGTCCGCTCACCGGCACGATCTACTGCAGCATCTATCACGCGAGCGACGTCGACGTCAGCGGCCCGAAGCCCGACGCGATCTCGGTACAAGACTTCACCGTGCCGAACGCCGATCTGACGGCGACGCCGGCGCCGAGCTTCGTGTCGAACGTGATCCTCGACGGCGACTACCAGATCTTGTGCTTCCAAGATCGCACCGGCTCGGGCAACGTCGCGATGAACGATCCGGTGACGCTGCCGATCGGCAGCTTCCCGATCGCGTGCAACAAGAATCCGGTCGCGGTCCAGTTCGCGCTCCTCGATCCGGAGAACTGAGCATGCGAGCCGCGTTGATCGTCTTGGTCGCGTGCGCCTCGCCCCTGCCGCCGCAACCGCCCGGCGCCGTGTCGTCGAGCATCGCGATGGTCGGCTCGAACCTCGCGGTCGTCGATCCGGATCAGGGCACGGTGAGCTTCGTCGATCCGGCTTCGCTCGCGCTGCTCGCGCAGGTCCCCGTCGGCGGCGAGCCGCACGACTTGCTCGTCGTCGGCAACGAGCTGTGGGTCTCGACCTATCGCGGCGGTGAAATCGTCGTGATCGATCCGGCATCGGCCAGCATCGTGCGCAGCGCACCGGTGTGCGCCGGACCGCGCGGCATGGCGACGGATGGCCACGCGGTCGTCGTCGCGTGCGAGTGGTCCGGCACGGTCGTCTCGGTCGACGTCGAATCGCTTGCCGCGACCGAGCTCGCGACCGATCTGATCCGGCCACGCGCGATCGCCGTCGCCGGCGGATCGACGTACGTCGGCGAGTACACCGGCGGCGATGTGATCGAGCTGCCGTCGCGGCAATCGATCTCGCTCGTGCCGAGCAGCGCGCCGTATCGCCCGGCGCTCGCCGCGATGACCGCGAACCTCGTCGAAGCGATCGTGCCCGCGTTCGGCGAGCTCTACGTCGCGCACGAGCTCGTCAATCACACCGGCGACACGTCGGAGACCGTCGCCGACGACTACGGCTCGGTCCTCGACGGCGATCCGAAGATCAATCCGGCGATCACGACGCTCGCGAGCGACGCGCCGGTGCTCTACGCGACGTTCGACGGCTCGCCGCGCGCCGCGAGTGGGCCGGCCGCGATCGCCGCGATGGCATCGCGCTACTTGCTCGTCGCGAACATCTCGTCGAACGACATCGCGGTGATCGACACGCTGGCGAGCTCGCCGGAGACGCGCCAGGTCGCGAGCTATTCGGTCGGCGCCGGTCCGTCGGGAATCGCGATCGACGGCGATCGCGCGTTCGTCGACAACGCGTTCGACGGCTCGATCTCGGTGATCGATCTGACGCGCGCGTTCGACGGCTCGCGCTATCCGGCCGAGCAAACGCTCGTGCGCGCGCAAACGCCGGTGTACTCGGCGGCCGCGCTCGCCGGTCGCCGCGTGTTCTACGACGCGACGAATCCGCACGTCACGCCCGCGGGCGTGCTCGCCTGTGCGACGTGTCATCCGAGCGGGCTCGACGACGGCCTCGTGTGGTTCATCCACACGTCGCAGATTCCGACGAAGCGGCGGCGCACGCCGAGCCTCGCGAACGCGCACACCGGCACCGCGCCGTATCACTGGGACGGCCAGTTCGCGACGATGGACGCGCTCGTCGACGCGACGATCACGCAGCTGATGGCCGGCGACGACCTGCTCGTCGACGACAGCAGCGTGCAGGCGTACCTCGACGAGATCGTGCGCGCGCCGGTCGCACCTGCCGGCGATCCGGATCAGATCGCGCA
>DASXEF010000914.1:0-8350 GCA_036490255.1 Kofleriaceae bacterium | reverse complement strand
GGCGAAGAGGTTCACGGGCTCGTCGCGTTCACGTTCGACGACGGTCCGAGCCCCAAGACGTCGCCCGACGTGATCGACGCGCTCGAGAAGTACGACATCCCGGCGACGTTCTTCATCGTCACGCAGCGGCTCGGCGGCGAGAAGTCGCGCGCCGTCCTCGCGCGCGAGCTCGCCGAGGGCTTCACGGTCGGCAGCCACTCGGTCACGCACAAGAACTTGAAGAACGCGACGGGCGACGTGATCACGAAAGAGATCGACGCGTCGTTCCGCACGCTCGCGAAGTGGGCGAACCATCCGATCGGATTGTTTCGCCCGCCGTACGGCGCGTTGTCGGGTGCGGGACGGCATCGGCTGTCTCAGCTCGGCGTCACCGAAGTGATCTGGTCGATCGACACGCTGGATTGGAAAGCGCACGACGCCGACCGGCTCCGCAAAAAAGTCTTGAAGATGATCCTCGATCAGAACGGCGGCATCGTACTGATGCACGACATCCGGCCGATCACGGCAAAGATCATCGCCGACGTGTTCGACGATCTGGAAGCCGAGAACTGCAGACGGCTCGCGGCGAAGCAGGAGCCGATCTGGCCGGTGTCGCTCCACTACTTCATCAAGAACGACAAGAAGACGCTGCGGCCGGTGCCGGATGCCGTGGCGAAACGGACCGCCGACTACAAGGCAAAATTCCCCGATCGCTGCGCGAAGCGAACCAAGACAGCGGCCACCGAGTCGCACTGACTGGCAGCGCCAGCCGGTCGCTAACAAGATCTACCTTACAGTGAGTGCAGCTCGGATGTTGGTTGACAACCACATCCGACCACATTAGGGTCCGCGCGTTTCTGATTGTTAACGCACGTGCGAGACCTGTGAAACTTTCATGCAAATTCCATCAGTTGTGGGCGTCGGGAGGACGCAAAATATGGCGCCGTTGACGTGGGATCGGCCCACGCCACCGCCGCCGACGACCCCGTTCGACGAAGGTGCATGGACCGACGAGCATGACGCGGTCGACTTCGGTGATGGTGCCGCGACGGTCATCACGACCGCGACCTACGATTTGCGACCGAAGTTCACTGGTCGGAGCGCGCCGATGCAGCAGCTCCAGCAACTGGTCGACCGCGCGTTCGCGGTCGGCTCGCTCGCGTTCGCCGTGGTCGTTGCCGATCCGGGCATGGGCAAGAGCCGGATGATGGCGGAGCTGATCGCGCGCGAGCGTACGGCGAACCCGAGCTTGCTCGTGCTGTCGGGCATCGCGGACGAGAACACGCACGCGTACGGTCCGATCGCGCGCGCCCTCACCGCGCGCTTCAACATCGTGGTCGGCGAAGACGCGGCGAAGAGCCGCGACAAGATCAGCGAAGGCGTCGCCAAGGTCGTTCCGGCCGCACGCGTCGCCGAGATCTCGCACTTGATCGCGCACCTGTTGCGCGTGCCGTTCGACGACTCGCCGGTCGTCGCGCCGCTACTCGACTCGGCGCAACGGCTCGAAGCGCGGCTCTGGCTCGCGCTCAAGCGGCTGTTCAGCGCCGATGCGGAGCGCCAGCCGCTGCTGATCGCGGTCGAGAACCTCGAGCAGTGTCAGACCGACACGATCAACTTCCTGCAATTTCTCGCCGCGGGCATGCGCGACGCGCGCTGCGCGATCATCGGCACCGCGACGCACGCGTTGTGGGACCGTCACGCGTCGTTCGGCGACGGTGAAGTCGCGCCGACGAAGATCGAGCTGACGGCGCTGCCGCCGAACGAAGCCGAAGAGCTGCTCCGCGAGCTGTGCAAGCAACTCCACGACGTGCCGCAGCGGCTCGTCATGCACGTGCGCACCACGAACACGACGCCGCGCTCGATCCACGAGCTCGTGCGGTTCTTGCTCGAGAGCGAAGTCATCGTCCGCGAGGGCATGATGTGGCGCATCGATGCGGCGAAGCTCGCGTCGATCAAGCTGCCGAAGACGTACGACGAGCTCGTCGCCGCGCGACTCGCAGTGATGGAGCCGGCCGAGCGGCGCACGCTCGAGATGGCCGCCGTCGTCGGCGAGACGTCGTGGCTCGACGCGATCTTGGCGCTCGAGCGCGCCGGTCAAGGCTCCGAAGATCCCGACGGCCCGACGCTCGCGGCGATCGCCGCATCGGGCGATCACTCGCGCGTCACCGTCGTCGATGCCGCGACCCAGCTCGCGCTGCGCGAATGGTTGATCGAAGTGCCGCTATCGCAGGTCGCGGGCGAGCGCGAGCTCCGCTTCGCGTATCCGAAGCTGCGCGAGCTGGTCTACGCCGGCATCGACGAGAGTAAGCGCCGCGCGTATCACGCCGTCGTCGCGCGCTGGCTCGAGCTGCATCCCGAAGGTCGCTCGCCGGTCGTGCAAGAAGAGGTCGGCCTTCATTTAGCGCTCGCCGGCGAATCGCGCGAAGCCGCGACGCGGTTCCGTCGCGCCGCCGAGGCCGCGCGCGCCGAGTATCAGAACGAAAAAGCGATCCGCTTGTTCGACAAGGCGCTCGCGTGCATCGGCAACCAAGATCTCGCGGCGCGCCTGCATCTCTGGCACGACCTCGGCTCGGTCTACGAGCTGATCGGCGACTTCGAAGCGGCGCTCGGCGCGTTCGAGCGGATGCTGCGGCTGTCGTGGGTCGCGGCGAGCAAGACCAAAGCCGCCGTCGCGTTCAACAAGATGGGCCGCGTGTGGCGCCGCAAGGGCGATCTCAAGCTCGCGCTCGAATATCTCGAGCGCGGCCACGAGCTATTCAGAGGCACCGGCGATTCGCGCGGCATCGCGAGCTCGCTCGACGACGTCGGCAAGACGCTGCAGATGCTCGGCCGCTACGACGAAGCGTACGCGAAGATCACCGAAGCGCTCGCCCGTCGCGGCAAGCACGGCGATGCGCGCGCGATCGCGACGTCGCTGTCGCGGCTCGGCGACGTGCAGGCCGATCGCGGCCGCTACGACGCCGCGCTCAACTGCCACAAAGAAGCGCTCGAGCTTCGCCGGCAATCGGGCGATCGGTGGGGCCAGATCGTCTCGCAGAACAACTTGGCAGCACTCGCGTTCGAGCTCGGCGACATCGCCGACGCGCGCACCGGCTGGCTCGCCGCGCTGCCCGAGGCCGAAGCGATCGGCGCGCTACCGCTCGCCGCGCTCGTGCTGACGAACCTGGGCGAGCTCGCGCTCGCCGAGGGCAAGCTCGAAGAAGCGCGCAGCCGGCTCGACGACGCGCTCGAGATCATCGAGGACATCGAAGATCGCGGGCTCGAGAGCGAAGCGTGCCGTCACCTGGCCGCGCTCGAATCGCTATCGGGCGCGACGCAGACCGCCCGCGAGCTCGCCGAGCGCGCGCTCGACGTCGCGAAACGCTCGGGCCAGCGCGAGCAGGAAGCGCGCGCATACCTGACGCTCGGCGACGTGCTGTCGACGAGCCTGTACGACGCCGGCGATTCGCGCGACGGCGACGATCCCAGCCGCGACGCCGCGGTCGCCTACAAGCAGGCGCTCGAGGTGCTGCGCGCGATCGGCAACGAAGCCGCGCTCGGCAAGGCGCTGTTTGCCTACGGCCGCTACAAGGCCGAGACCGGCGCGCTCGCCGACGGCAAAGACATGCTGCGCGACGCGATCGCCGTGTTCTCCAAGCTCGGGCTCCGCCGGTCGGCCGGCGACGCCGAGAAGCTGCTCGCGACGTTGCACTGAGCGCCCGCGCCGGGCATGGTTGCCAGACGCGCCGATGACGTGGTTCTGGCTCGGATTCTTCGCGCTGGTCGCGTTGCTGTTGTTTCTCGATCTCGGCGTGATCCATCGCCGGGCGAAGGAGATGTCGCTGCGCGCCGCCGTCGGCTGGACCGCGGCGTGGGTCGCGCTCGGGCTCGCGTTCGCCGGCGTCGTCTATCTGATTTACGAGTACCACCTCGCCGGCGTGACCCTGCGCAGCGCGTCGCCCAATCCCGACGGTGCCAACGCCGCGATCACGTACGTCTCGGCGTACCTGCTCGAGCAAGCGCTGTCGATCGACAACATCTTCGTGATGTCGCTCGTGTTCCACAGCTATCGGATGCCGGCGAAGTACCAGCACCGCGTGTTGTTCTGGGGAATCCTCGGCGCGATCGGGTTTCGCGTCGCGATGCTCGGCGGCGGCGCGTGGCTCGCGGCGAAGTTCGACTGGATCTTCTACATCTTCGGCGGCTACCTCGCGTGGCAAGGCCTCAAGCTGCTGCGCGGCGGCGACGACGCCAACGAAGACGAAGAGCCGGCGAGCAAGAACGCGGTCGTGCGGATCGTGCGCCGCTTCATCCGCGTCGTCGACGGTGATCACGGCGGCAAGTTCAGCGTGCGCGTCGACGGCCGCCGCGCGCTGACCACGGTCGCGATCTGTTTGATCGTCATCGAGCTGACCGACATCGTGTTCGCGATGGACTCGATCCCGGCGGTGCTGTCGGTCAGCCAGGACCGCTTCATCATGATCACGTCGAACATCTTCGCGATCCTCGGCCTGCGCTCGCTCTACTTCGTGCTCGCCGGCGCGATGGCGAAGTTCAAGTATCTCCAGCTCGCGCTCGGCGTGCTGCTCGTCGCGATCGGCGCGAAGATGATCGCGCACAAGTGGTACTACGTGCCGCATACGATCACGCTCGCGGTGATCGCCGGCATCATCGCGGTCGGCGTGCTGGCGTCGGTGATCGCGACCCGACGCGCGGCCGCCCGAGCGAAGTAACCTAGTAGACGCTGAGGCCGATCAACGCGTCGGTCATGCGCTCGCCGTGCGCGTAGGTCTGGCCGAGCCGCGCGGTGATCGCGAGCCGCGTGTTGATGTCGAGCTGGCCGAGTGCGCCGCCCATCACCGCCCAGCCGCCGGAATCGCCGTTCGGCACGCCGTCCTCGAAGCGATACGCGCCGCCGCCGCCGCCGAACAGGCCGAGGTGCAACGGACCGACGGCGACCGGATAGCCCTGTGCCTCGAGCGTGTAACGCGACTCGAACAGCGTCTGCGCTTCGTTGTTGTCGCGCCAGCCGAAGTACGTCGAGGCGACGATGCCGAGCTGCTGCGTGATGTAGTAGCCGAGCTGGATCGTCGTCGCGGTGCCGAGCTTCTTGCTGCCATCGGCCGACGCGAACGAGCCGGTGCCGAACAACACCGCGTACGTGAAGCCTTGGCGATCGAGCGGCGCACGGCCGAGCGGCGTCCACGGACCTTCGTCGCTGCGCACGTAGGCGTAGCGCGAGAACGCCGCCGAATCAGGATCGAGATACGCGAGCGGCATGTGCGCGGTCGTGCCGTCTCGGCCGAACAGCCACAGCGGATGCATCGGGTGCAGCTTGACGTCGCCTTCGTAGCGCGAGCCTTCGACGGCGCCGACCGCGACGATCGCGACCAGCGCGACGATCAGGACGGCGATCGCCATCGCCTTGCCGTCGCCACCGCCGCCGGACAAGCCGTGAAAGCCGCCACCGCCACCGCCGTGCACGGCGGCTCCGTGCGGACCGCCGCCGACGTTCGGCCCGTTGCCGAAATTCGCGCCCGCGCCCCAGCCTTCGCGGCGGCGATGATTGTCGACGAACAGCGGCGGCAGCAGCACGATCTGCGTGTCGGGCGTGACCTCCTCGCGCGGCCCCAGCTCGGCGTCGCTGAGCTGCTGCGTGACGCGCACGCGATCGCCGCGCTGCGCCGGTGGCACTTGCGCGAGGCGTTGCAGCTCGGCGCCGGAGATTCGATACGTCGTGGTCGAGCAGCCGCAGACGAGCGAAGCGGCTAGCACCCCGGCGAGAAATCGCATCCGCCGCATTATTGCAGAAACCGTGCGCGGCCTGGCTGTCACATCGCGTGGCAGACTAGCGGCGTGGAACCGGTCGACCTCGCCGCGATCGCGGACGACTTCGATCGCGAGGTCGCGCGCACGCCCGCCATCGACAGGTTTTGCAGCTCGACCGCGTGGGTGCTCGCAGCCGCCGGCGCGCTGATGCCACCGCGCGCGCCGTTCTCGTTCCGAGGACAACACGGCTACTTCGCGGCGATGCGCGGCGTGCACCCTGCCGGATTTCCATACATCGAGCCGGTCGAGCTCGCGTGGGGGCTCGCGTCGCCGTTGATCGGCGCCGATGCGGCCGCGCTGGTCGAAGAAATCGTGCCGGTGCTTGCCGCGCGGCGTGACTGGCAACTCGCGATTCTATCGGGCCTCACTGTCGCAGGACCGCAACGCCGTGCCCTCGACGCCACACTGCCGGCGCGGTGGGAGCGCAGGCGCGGTCAACCGACGATCCGCCACGTCGCGAGCCTCGACGGCGGGCTCGACGGCTTCTTGAGCCGGCGCACCCGCGAGTTCCGCAAGTCGCTGCGCAAGTCGGCGCGCGCCGCGAAGGCAGCCAACGCGACGTTCGAGATCGTCCACGCGAGCGAGGCCGACGCCGGCGCGCTCTACGATCGAATCCAGCGCGTCGAAGCGACCAGCTGGAAGTCGATCGACGGCGTCGGCATCGCGGCCGGCCCGATGCGGTCGTTCTACGCCGCGATGTTGCCGCGGCTGTGCCGGCTCGGCCAGCAACGCACGATCTTCGCGCGCGTCGGCGACCGCGACGTCGGCTACATCTTGGGCGCGGTGATGGCGGGCGAGTATCGCGGGCTGCAGTTCTCGTACGACGCCGACGTCGCGCGCCTCGGCATCGGCAGCTTGCTCCAGCTCGAACAGATCCAGGCGCTCGTCGCCGAAGGCGTGCTGCGCTACGACCTCGGCACCGAGATGGACTACAAGCGACGCTGGGCCGAGGACATCATGGAGACCGAGATGCTCGTGCTCGTGCGCTAGACTCGTGCGAATGGAAGATCGCTTCGGTTCGTGCTGCACCGAGCTCGGCGAGTGCTTGACGGTCGAAAACTCGTTCTTTCGCCGCGAGGACAACGGCGTCTGGTTTCTCACCGTCGGCTACGTCAGCACGCCGAACGGACCCGGCTTCTTCGATCAAGCGCTGTTCTACTGCCCGTTCTGCGGCGCGAAAGTCCAAGACGAAGCCGCGGTCGCGGGCAAAGACGACGCGCTGCGCGACTGACAGCGACTCGGCGAGAAGCCGTAGCCGTAGCCGAAGCCGTAGCCGAGACCGAAGCCGTAGCCCTAGCCGAAGCCGTCGCCGTAGCCGAAGCCGTCGCCGTCGCCGTCGCCGAAACCGAAGCCGTAGCCGAAGCCGTCGCCGAAACCGAAGCCGTCGCCGAAACCGTAGCCGATTTTTCGTCACTGTCCTCGGTCGGGGCGCTCGCCCTCCGCGCCTGTCGCGCACGCTTCGCGCCGAGCGCCACAGCCGCCGGCGTTTGCAGACCACCGCCGCAACGCACGCACGCTCGCGCGAACACGACCTTTCTGCCGAGCCGCTCGTCACGACGCCTGCGCTTCGGCGCGTGGAGGGCGAGAGCGCCCCGACCTCGGCGAGCCCGAGGAGATCGGGGTGACCCCGAGAACCACCGCTCAGGAGAACGCCACCATGTTTATCGCCTACGAAGTGTCTCTCGACCTCATTCGTTCACTTCGCGACGTCGTCCCCGCGATCAAGAAGCACGATCGCGACCTCGCCGATCAACTGCATCGCGCGGCGACCAGCGTCGCCCTCAACCTCGGCGAAGGCTCGCGCAATACCGCCGGCAATCAGCGGCTGCGATTCGACACGGCACACGGCAGCGCGAACGAAGTGAAGGCCGCGCTTGCGGTTGCCGCGTCGTGGGGCTGGCTCGCCGACGCATCGCAGCCGCTCGCGATCTTGGATCGGTTGCTCGCGCTGTTATGGCGACTGACTCACGGGCCGCGCCGTCAGTGACTCAGCCCCCAACAGAGTGCGAGCAAGCGATCGAGCGTCTTGCGAACATTCGCGTCGTCGATCGCGTAGCCCCAGGCGAGCGCACACTCGAGACAACCGAGCATCTCGCGCGCCTCGCCGTGCGCGTTCTCCCACGCGCGGCGTTTGTTGCCGGCCTTGCGCCGCTGGCCCTCAGCCAGGTTCGCGACAGTGTTGGTGCCGGCGCGCCGTAGTTGATCCGCGAGATCGGCGTCGTGCTGTTTGATCTTCTCGACGATCGGACGGAGCTGCGTGATGACTTCCAATGCGACTTGATATGCGACGAGCATGAGAATTCCTTTCTGCCCCCGCTCCTCGGGACCTCCGAGGTCGGGGTGCGCTCTCGCCCTCAAGCGCGCGGAGCGCACGCGCCGTGACGAGCGGCTCGGCAGAAAGATCGTGCTCGCGCGAATGTGAGCGCGTTGCGGCGGCAGTCGGCAAACGTCGGTCGTCGGGGCGCTTGCGATGCGCGATCGCGCGCGAGGGCGAGCGCACCCCGACCGAGGTCCGAGCGCCGATGGCCCGGATTCCGGCGCCGTTCCGGCTCCGGCTGCCGTT
>DASXEF010000909.1:0-2086 GCA_036490255.1 Kofleriaceae bacterium | reverse complement strand
CGCGCGTCGGCCGCACGTCGCTCGTCCGTACGGGATCGACCATCACGGCGATCCCGTCGGCATTCACGCCGGTCACGACGCCGAGCTGGCCGGGCCACCCGACCCCGGCCCAGGCGATGCGACCGTCTGGATGTGCGATGGTCACGACCGGCGTTTCGGCGTCGCCGCCGTCGGCAAGGCCGGGCAGGGCAACGGTTCGACCGATCCACATGTGCGACGACGCCGATTGCGTGCCGACGATCGTCAGACTGCGCGTCAACCCGACGCGCTCCGCGCTCGACGGCGCCGGCACACCGACATCGAGCACCGCTTGCTCGCGCAGCAGATCGTCGAACGCGAGCGCGACGCCACTCGCCGCGGCGCCACGCGTCATCCCGGCGACCATCCGGAGGTCGGCTTCGCCCAAACCGTCGTCGATGAAGCGCCATCGCCACGCGAGCCGCATCGCGTGCGTCGTGTGGCCCATCAGGCCGTCGTCCGTGATCGTCGCTTCGATCGACGGACGCGCCGCGTCGACGGTGGCCGAAAGTAGCGGCGCTAACAGCCGGCCGTGTGCGGCACCGATCGCGTGCGCGTCGCCGGTCGCCCGCAAGACCGCGATTCCGCCCAGCTGCTCGAGCGAGCTCGCGCCGTATGTCAGATGCGTACCAGCCAGGCCGATCTCGCCGTGGACCTCGCCGGAGGGAACTTCGTAGACGACCGAGCGCTTGTAAATGAACCACGCGACCACGACCACGACGCCGACCATCACGATCGCGATCCCGCTCGCACGGAGCGGTCGCGGCAATGCCGCAGAGCGCCGAGCGCCGATAACCAAGTCTGGCATCCGGCCCAGGTACTACCATCTGCGTTGACCGATCGAACCACGGTTGCTAGCCTCGTTGACGGCTCGTCGTGTTGTCCGGATTTTCGCCTGCGAGCATCCTGGCCAGCGCCGAGCCGATGTTGCTCGCGGTGGTCGCGTTACTCGTGCTCGTGATCTTCGGGCTCGTCGGCATGTTCTTCGTCGTGCGCCGGCGCAGCCGCGTCGTCGACAAGACGACCGATCAAGTGCGCGCGCTGCCGGCACCCGCGCCGCCGGCCGCGCCACCGCCACGCCCGCGTCTACGCCCACACGCGATCTCGCGCTCGTCGCTCGGCGGCGGTGGGCTCGCGATCGCGACGACATCGACGACGACCGCGTCGAGCGCGATGGTCTGTCCGACGTGCCGCACCGAGTTCGCCGGGATGACGTACTGCACGCGCGACGCGCGCCGATTGGTTCCGCCCGAGGAGATGCTCGGCGGTCCGTTGCGCAGCGCGAGCAGCGGGCTCGGCGGCTTGGGGCTTTCGGGCAAGAGCGCCGGTCTCGTGTGCATGGCGTGCCGGCGCGCGTACGAGCCCGGCCTGCGCAGCTGCCCGCACGACGGCAACGAGCTCGTGCCGTTTCCGGTCTACAACGCGACGCGACCGCGGCACCGCGGCTCGACCGAGCCCGCCGGTGTCGTCGCGCGGATCTGTCCGGTGTGCGCGACGAAGTACGATCTCAACGCGCGCTTCTGCGGCCACGACGCGGGCGAGCTCGTCGTGATCAACTAGAGCGATTCTCGCCGAGAACGCTCTAGATCGCTTCGCAGAACTCGATGCGGCGCGGAACTTTGTAGGGCGCCAGGTTGCGCGCGCAGTGATCGATGATCTCTTCGGCGCCGCACTTCGTCTTCATGACGACGCGTGCGACCACCATCGCGCCGGCCATCGGATCGGTGACGACCGTCGCTTGCGCGGCTTTGATCTTCGGGAACGCCTCGAGGCAACCTTCGACCTCGCCGAGCGCGACGCGCTTGCCGTCGACCTTGACGACGTCGTCTTCGCGGCCGGTGATGACGAGCCGGCCGGTCTTGTCGAGCTTGCCGAGATCGCCGGTGCGCAGCCAGCCCTGCTTGTCGATCGAGCCGATCGCGACCATCCCCGACGCGCGCGAGCTCGTCGGCGCCTTGTCCTCGTCGAACGGACCGATCGACTTCGGCGACAGCGTCTTGCTCTTGACCCAGATCAGGCCCTCTTTGGCGGCCTTGCCGTCGGAGCCGGTGACCTTGACCTCGACGCC
>DASXEF010000878.1:0-5659 GCA_036490255.1 Kofleriaceae bacterium | reverse complement strand
CGACACGCCGATCGTCCCCGTGTCGTATGCCGCACGGCTGGCCGCGCTGCTCGAGCCGCGCGGGTTTTCCGTCGAGCAACTGCTCGCCGGGAGCCCGCTCACGCCCGCACAGCTCGCCGATCCGACCGCGCGCGTGACGTTCCAGACGATGAGCGACGTGTTCGCGCGCGCGCTCGAGCTGTCGGGCGATCTGTCGATCGGGCTCGAGCTCGGCTTGGGGCTCAAAGCGTCGTCGCACGGGATGCTCGGTGTGGCACTGCTCACGTGCAACTCGATCCGCGACGCGGTCACGCTCGGCGGCCGCTTCATGGATCTGCGCGGCAGCCCGTGGCGCGTGCAACTCATGACGGAAGGCGAGCGCGCGATCATGCGGTTCGTCGAGGTCGCCGTGCTGCCGATGCGCACGTTGATGCTCGAGTGCGTGCTCGGCACGGTGATCCGGATCGGCGAGTTCATGACCGGCGAGTCGTTCGCGAGCCCCGAGATCGAGTTCTGGTCCGACGGGCCGGAGCTGCCGCACCACGCGCGGTTTCGCGAGCAGATTCCGCCGGTGCGCTACGACGCGCCGGCGATCCAGGCGATGTTTCCGGCGAGCTGGCTCGATCGTCCGCTCGCGTTGCGCGAAGCGATCGCGCATCGCGAAGCGATCGACGCGCTCGATCGCGAGCGCCGGATCACCGGCATCGCGAGCGATGACTTGCTCGAGCGCACGCGCTCGGTGCTCGCCGATCCCGAGCACGCGTTTCCGGGCCTCGAGCAGGTCGCGAGCACGCTGTCGGTCTCGGCGCGCACGCTGCGCCGGCACTTGAGCCAGCGCGGTGTGAGCTACGGCGCGTTACGCGACGCGGCGCGCCGCGCCCACGCGACGCACTTGCTCGAAGGCTCGCCGTTGACGATCGCGGAGATCGCGCGCGAGCTCGGGTTCTCCGACGCTGCCGGCTTCGTGCGCGCGTTCCAGCGCTGGACCGGCGAGCCGCCGAGCGCGTATCGCAAGCGCACGTAGTGAGCACAATCGTGTGCACTGGTGACTCGACTCCGTGGCCGCAGCGGCCATGAACGATGGCCGCGATCGCATGCGCGCGCGATCGCGTGGTCGATCGATGGTGTGTGCGTATGCGCAACCAAGCCATCGCGATCGCAGTGTCCTTGATCGTCGCCGCGTGCGTCGATCAGCCCGTCGAGCCGTCGCCCGATCTCACGGAGGCCGATGTCGCCGTGCAGATGGGTGTCGATTACTCGTTCTCGCGACCGTCGCTGTCGGGCCTGCACGCCGACGGCTACACGTTCGTCGCGCGCTACCTCAGCAACGATCCGGGCAAGGATCTGAGCAAGACCGAGGCGAACGACATCATCGCCGCCGGGATGTCGGTGGTGTCGAACTGGGAAGCGTCCTCGACGAACTCGCTGTCGGGTTACAACCAAGGCGTCGCCGATGCGAAGACCGCGAACGCCGAGGCCGCCGCCGACGGCGCGCCGGGCACGCGGCCGATCTACTTCAGCGTCGACTTCGATGCGGCCGAGAGCCAGCAGGCGACGATCAACGCGTACTTCGACGGCGTCGCGTCCGTGATCGGTCGCGCGCGCACCGGCGCGTACGGCGGCTACTGGGTGATCAAGCGGCTGTTCGATGCCGGCAAGGTCGCGTGGGGCTGGCAGACGTACGCGTGGTCGGGCGGCAACTGGGATTCGCGCGCGCAGGTGCGCCAGGTCCAGAACGACATCCTCGATGGCTGTTGCGACAAAGACGAAGCCGTCGCCGCTGACTTCGGGCAATGGGGCCACGGCGAGGGCAAGACCGATGTCGTCGAGCTCGCGTTTCAAGCGAACACCGGCGACTTGTGGACGACCGGCGCGGCGGGCACCAAGAATTGGAAGCTCGGCATGATGGACGGTACGAGCCCGGCGATCTGCCAGCTCGCGACCGGCGGCTTCGAGGTCGCGTTCCAGGCGAACACGACCTCGCTGTGGACCGTCGGCGACGGCGGCGACAAGGACTGGTCGCTCGGCATGATGGCGGGCTCGAGCCCGAGCATCACGTGCTTGCCGGCCGGCGGCTTTCAGGTCGCGTTCGAAGCGAACACCGAAGACCTGTGGACGGTCGGCACCGCTGGCGATCGCGATTGGAAGCTCGGCATGATGGAGGGCTCGAGCCCCGCGATCGCAGCACTGGCGAGCGGTGGATTCGAGGTCGCGTTCGAAGCGAACACGACGGCGCTGTGGACGGTCGGCACGGCCGGCGACAAGAACTGGTCGCTCGGCATGATGGCGGGCACGAGCCCGGCGATCGCGGGCCTCTCGACCGGCGGCTACGAAGTCGCGTTCGAGGCGAACACGACGGCGCTGTGGACGGTCGGCACGGCCGGCGACAAAGACTGGTCGCTCGGCATGATGGCGGGCACGAGCCCGGCGATCGCGGGCCTCTCGACCGGCGGCTTCGAGGTCGCGTTCGAAGCGAACACGACGGATCTGTGGACGGTCGGCGATGCCGGCGACAAGGACTGGAAGCTCGGCATGTACCGCGGCACCAACCCGAGCATCACGGGCCTCGCGAACGGCGGCTTCGAGGCCGCGTTCCAGGCGAACACGACGTCGCTGTGGAAGGCGGGCGACGACGGCGGTGGCGCGTTGAACCTCGGCATGAAGATCGGCACGAGCCCGGCCGGGATCTAGTCGCACGAAGCGAGCACGCCGGCGGTCGCGGTGAAGCACGCCGGCGTCTCGCCGAGGTCGGTCGTCGACAGCACGTCGATCTGATCGCCGGTGCCGTCGAAGTTGCCGATCGCGAGCAGGTCGTACGACGGATCGATCGGCATCGTCGAGCGATTCGCCGGCGTGGCGGTGGTGTCGTCGGAGCCGAGCGCGAGGTCTTGATAGAGGAACAACGTGTTCTCTTCGATCGTCACCGCGTTCGGCATGCCGCCGAAGTCGGCGAGGGCGATGTCGGTGACGTCGCTGCTGTTGGTGGTCTGCACCAGCAAGTACCAGAAGCTCGGACTGCCGGCGCTGATCTCGACGATCGCGAGGTATTGGTTGAACGCGCAGGTCGTGATCTCGCTGGTCGTGCTCGCGATGCGGCCGGCGCGTGCGAGCCGTGGATTGTTCGAGCCGCGTGCGATGTCGACGCCGCCGGCGAACTCGAGACCCGCCGTGTCACTTCCGGTCGTGACGTAGACGCCGGCCTCGGCGATCTCGACCAGATCTTGCTCGACGCCGGCGCTCGGGCGCGGCATCGCGAACATGCCGGCCTCGAGCGTCGCGTTGCCGTACGGGTGCGTCATGTTCGGCTCGGTAGGCCCGGTCTGCGCGTCGATGTCGTCTGGGTACACGAACACGCTGCTCGGATCGCCGACGACGATCTCGTCGGGACCGCCGCTGGTCTGGCGCTGGATCGCGTACGCGCCGGCCGAGTCGGTGGCATAGGCGCCGAGCGCGCGCAGCGGTGGGTTGCCGCTGTGCACGACGCTCGGCACGCGATTCGCGAACGACCAGCGCTGCACGTAGTCGTAGCGTTCGACCCGCGGCGGTGGCGTGACGTCGCGGCCGATCAACGCGACGACGTCGCTCGCCGCACCCGTGCTCACCGACGACATCGTCACGGGCTCGGTCCACACGACCGCCTGATCGGCGGTGTCGCTGTCGGGTGCGTCGTCGAACGTCATCAGCGAGACGCGCATCGGGGTCGCGAGCCCGCTCAGGCCGCCGAAGTACACGAACATCGCCGCATCGCTGCCGTCGCTGGCGTTCGTGTCGTGGCCCCACACGATCAGGTCGTCGTAGCCATCGCCGTCGACATCGGCGACGACGGTCTGCGGATGCAAGCTGGCCGCGCCGCTGCCGCTGGAGCTGCCACTGCCGCTGCCGCCGGGACGCCCGGGCTCGCTCAAGCAACTCGCGAGCAGCAAACACGCGATCGCGCGCGTCATCGCTGCCACTCCACGGCGATCGCGGCCATGCCCGGCGCGATCGCGGCGCCGAGCGTCGGCCCGTGCTCGCCGTGGTGGCGGTACAGCAGATAGCCGCCGAGGCCGCCGGTGATCGCGGCGAGCGCGTAGCAAGCGATCGTCGCGTCGCGCACATGCTCGAACGCGCCGACGTGATCGTCCCAGCTCGTGCCCGTCGTCTGCAGATCGCTGCGCTCGACCTCGGTCGCGACGTGAAGCCCGACGCCGGCGAGCGCGAGCACGCCGCCGGTGACGAGCAGGCCTTCGGCGAGCCGCGGTGACGACGATGGCGCGGGCGCCGATGTCGCCGGTGTGGTCGGCGGCGCGATGATCGATATCGGTGGTGGTGCCGCGACGTTCGGAGCGAGCACGACACGGCGCACGATCGGCGCGTGCGACGTGACGTCGAGCTCGATCGTCTGCGCGGCGTAGTCGGGCGCGCGCACCGTGATGTTGTGATGGCCGTACGCGACCCACACGCGATGTGCGCCGACGAGCGGTTCGTCGGGCCACGCGTCGACCACGACGATCGCCGTCGCCGGCGAGACGTCGAGATCGATCGGAGCCAGCGCGTGTGCGAGCAAGCCGGATTCGACGCTGTCGAGCGCGGTCCGCACGCGCGTCAAGAACGCGGTGTCGAGTGCACCGCCGGTCGCGATGCACTCGTTGAGGTAGCGATCGGCGCGCGGCAGATCGGCCAGCTTGTAGTACGCGACGCCGACGTTGCACACGAGCTCGGGCCGCGGATCGGCGGCGAACGCGGCGCGAAACGTCGAGGCTGCGCCGGCGAGATCGCCCGATGCGGCGAGCTTCGCAGCGTCGGCGGCGAGCTGATCCGAGGTTGCACGATCGGCGAACGACGGCGCGACGAAGCCGGCGACGACGATGGCTGCGGTCGAGCAGACCGCGCGAGAGCTCATCTCGTCCATCGTATCGTCAAATCCGAGAGCCGCGCCGCGGAACAGTGTGATCCTCGGCCATCGGTCGCGCCGATGGCGGCCATCGGTAATTCGAATCGACGCTCGCGTGCGATACTGATGCGTCGATGATCGAGGGAGCGACGCTGGGCGACGCCGAAGCCTACTGCTCGCTGTGCGGTAAGTCGTTCGCCGCCGGCACGACGTCGTGTCCGGACGACGGCACGCCGCTCGTCCATCTCGCCGCCGAGCACGACGAGCTGCTCGGCAAAGTCCTCGACGGTCGCTACAAGATCCGCTCGCCGCTCGGCGCGGGCGGGATGGGCACCGTCTACGTCGGCGTCCAGCTCTCGGTCGATCGCGAGGTCGCGATCAAGGTGATCCATCCCAAGCTCGCGAGCGATCGCAGCGCGGTGAAGCGGTTCTTGCGCGAAGCGCGGCTCGCGAGCCGGCTCAACCAGCCGAGCATCGTCAACGTCTACGACTTCGGCCAATCCGAAGGCGTGCTGTTCCTCGTCACCGAGCTGTTGCGCGGCCACACGCTCGCGAACGAGCTCGCCGATAGCCGGCGGCTCCCGCATCGCCGCGCCGCGATCATCGGCGTGCAGCTGTGCGACGCGCTCGAGGCCGCGCACGCACAAGATATCGTTCACCGCGATCTCAAGCCCGGCAACATCATGATCCTCGACGATCCGCCGGGTCGCGATCTCGTGAAGGTCCTCGACTTCGGGCTCGCGAAGTCGCTCGGCAGCCAGGAGATCGGCTCGCACATCACGACGAACCTCGGCGCCGTGCTCGGCA
>DASXEF010000837.1:0-2902 GCA_036490255.1 Kofleriaceae bacterium | reverse complement strand
GAGGTCACGAAAGAGCAACTCGCGAATGCGACGAAGCTCGAGATGACCGCGGATCCGCAGAAGCTCGCGGACTGCACGTTCTACATCGTCGCGGTGCCGACGCCGATCGATCACAACAATCGTCCGGATCTCGGACCGATGATCTCGGCGAGCAGGACGATCAGCCCGCACCTCAAGAAGGGCGACGTCGTCGTGTTCGAGTCGACCGTGTACCCCGGCGTGACGGAAGACATCTGCGGCCCGATCCTCGACGAGAAGAGCGGGCTCAAGAACGGTGTCGACTACTTCCTCGGCTACTCGCCGGAGCGCATCAACCCCGGCGACAAAGAACACACGTTCGAGAAGATCCAGAAGGTCGTCTCGGGTCAGAACGCCGAGACGCTCGACCGCGTCGCGCGCGTCTACGGCTCGGTCGTGACCGCGGGCGTGCATCGCGCGACGTCGATCAAGGTCGCCGAGGCCGCGAAGGTCATCGAGAACACGCAGCGCGATCTCAACATCGCGCTGATGAACGAGCTCGCGCTGATCTTCGATCGCATGGGCATTCGCACGATGGACGTGCTCGAAGCCGCCGGCACGAAGTGGAACTTCCTGAACTTCCGGCCCGGCCTCGTCGGCGGTCACTGCATCGGCGTCGATCCATATTACCTGACGATGAAGGCCGAAGAGCTCGGCTACTTGCCCGAAGTCATCCTCGCCGGCCGCCGCGTCAACAACAACGTCGGTCGCTTTCTCGCTCAGAAGACGGTCAAGTTCCTGACCGCGATGGACGTCCCGCTGCGCAAGGCGAAGGTCGGCATCCTCGGCCTGACGTTCAAGGAGAACGTGCCCGACCTGCGCAACTCGAAGATCCCCGACATCATCGCCGAGCTCGCGCAGTTCGGCATCGACGCGATGGTCCACGATCCACTCGGCGATCCGAAGGAAGCGCACGAAGAGTACAAGGTCGAGATCACGCCGCTCGACAAGTTCCAGGGCCTGGACGCGCTGATCCTCGCGGTCTCGCACGCCGAGTACATCAAGGACATCGACGCGATCTACGCGCGCGTGCGTGACGGTGGCGCCGTGATCGACGTCAAGAGCGTGTTGCCGCTCAAGCCGCCGCCGCGTGGCATTCGCCAGTGGAGCCTCTAGATCCATGACCAAGTACGACGACGTTTGCGCCGATCTCGTGAACAAGCCGCGCCGGTGGCTCGTGACCGGCGTCGCCGGCTTCATCGGCTCCGCGCTGCTCGAGCGCTTGCTCGATCTCGGCCAGACCGTCGTCGGTGTCGATAACTTTCTCACCGGCCACAAGCGCAACCTCGACGACGTCCTCGCGATCAACCCCGACGAACGCCTGCAGTTCCAGTTCATCGAGGGCGATCTGCGCGACATCGAGGTCGCGCGCAACGCGGTCAAAGACGTCGACGTCGTGTTGCACGAAGCGGCGCTCGGCTCGGTGCCGCGCTCGATGAAGGATCCGATCGCGTCGCATCAGCACAACGTCGACGCGTACCTCAACGTGCTCGTCGCCGCGCGCGAAGCAAACGTTTCGCGCGTCGTGTACGCGTCGAGCTCGTCGGTCTACGGCGACGAGCCGAAGCTACCGAAGGTCGAAGATAAAATCGGCAAGCTGCTCTCGCCGTACGCCGCGACCAAGCGCACCGACGAGATCTACGCGCAGACGTTCCAGACCGCCTACGGTCAGCAGATCATCGGGCTGCGCTACTTCAACGTGTTCGGTCGCCGCCAGGATCCCGACGGACCGTACGCCGCGGTGATCCCGCGCTGGATCGCGAACCTCGTCGGCGGTCAACCGTGCATCGTGTTCGGCGATGGCTCGAGCAGCCGCGACTTCTGCTACGTCGACAACATCGTGCAGGCAAATCTCCTCGCGGCGACCGGCCCCGCCGAATCGACCGGCACCGTTTACAACTGCGGCTGTAACGGCCGCACCGATCTCAAGCAGCTGTTCGCGATGATGCGCGACAACCTCGCTAAAGACTTTCCCGACGTCGCGAAGGCCGAGCTCGTATTCGAGGCGCCGCGGGCGGGCGACATTCCGCACTCGCAGGCGTCGATCGACAAGATCACGTCGACGCTCGGCTACGCGCCGACGCACCAGGTCGCCGACGGGATCGCCGAGACGGTGGCGTGGTTCGGCCGGCGACTCCGCAAGAAGTGATAAATTCAGCGGGCGATGGCCGACGACGACCTGCCCAAGCCCGAGCCGAAAGAGATCGACGAAAAGCTGGCGCTCCAGCTCAAGCACCTCGCCGAAGACTCGGTGCTCAAAGGCGTTCCGTACGGCGACGAGAAGTGCGCGAACTGCCTCTACTACCTGAACCCGGACGACAAGCTCGCGTACTGCTGGCACCCGAAGCTGCGCATCCTCGTCGGTGCCGAGTGGTGGTGTCAGTGGTGGGAGAAAACGGAAGACTAAGCCGTCGCGAGGAGCTCATGACCACGCCCAAATGGCACGAGAATCGGAGATCGGTCGGCATGCTCGCGCTCGCCGCAGTGGCGTGCCTCGCATTCGCGACGTTGTCGGGCCAATGGCTGGTCAACGACGGCCTCGATATGACCTTCGGGCTGCGCGACAACGCGATGTGCGACGCGGCCGGGATTTGCGTGTCGACGTCGAACGGCGACTTCGTCGAGCAGATCAAGCTCATCGGTCCGGAGCTCGCGTCGAGCACGTTTCCGATCATGGGCTGGATCACCACCGTCACGTGCTTGCTCGCCGCGCTCGGTCTCGCGCTCGGCGCCGCGCTCGCACTCGCGAACAAACAGCCGAATCTGCCGCTGTCGCCGTCGACGATCGCGATCGTCGCGATCATGGCGGGGCTCGTCACCGGCTGCGTGTTCGTCGCGACGAAACCCGGCCACGCGCTCGGCGTCGGCATCGGCTTCACGATAT
>DASXEF010000787.1:0-2027 GCA_036490255.1 Kofleriaceae bacterium | reverse complement strand
GTGTAGGGGGATCGAACCCCTGACCTCTAGAGTGCGATCTTGGCGGGCCTCAATCATGTCGGCTGGTTAGATCGGTGAATCGTTCCGCACTCCCAAGTCCTCGTCGAAGGTTCTGCGGAACGGTGGCAAGCGTCGGTCTGCCGCTCGCGTGATATGGTCATGAACATGGTCATGAAGCCACGTGATGAGGTTCCGGCCCAGATCTCGGCCGCCGAGTTCAAGGCGACGTGTCTCGATCTCCTGGACGTCGTAGAGCGGACGGGCGGGTCCGTCGTGGTCACGAAGCGCGGACGTGCCGTCGCGCGCCTCGCACCGGTGCGCGCACGCGTCCGCTCCGCGTTCGGTCTGTTGAAGGGCCGAATCACTGTTCGCGGTAACATCGTCGGCGCGATCGACGTGGCCTGGGACGCCACGCGGTGATCCTGCTCGATACGCACGTGTTGGTTCGCTACCTGATGGGCGACAAGAAGCTCGGCAAGCGCTCGGTTGCATCGATCGACAAGTCGCTTCCACTCGACGAAGTGTTTGTCTCGGCCATCTCGTTCTGGGAGGTCGCGATGCTGGTCGAGCGCGGCCGCATCGAGCTAGACACGACGGTCGCCGCGTTTCGCGCGCTCGCGCTTCGACACGGAATTCAAGAGGATCCGGTCGACGGTGAGGTCGCGATCGCGGCGGGCGAGCTACCAGCGAATCACGGCGATCCTGCCGATCGACTGCTGGTAGCGACGGCGGTACTTCGCGGCCTCACGTTGATCACAGCCGACGAGGTGTTGCTGAGCTGGAAGCTGCGTGGCTTCCGCACCCGCGACGCGACTTCGTGATCGGACCGAGCCGGCGTCACAGAGCACGGCTCCGCAATCGCTCTGACCTCTCGAGTGCGATGTTGGCGGGCCTGAATGATGTCGGTGGGTTGGATAGGCGAATCGTTCCGCACACTCGATTCTTCGATGGAGACCGTGGGGAACGGTTGATCGCCGCGCTAGCATCGACGCGCATGCGTGACACGTCAGCGGACGCTTTCGCCGCGCAGCTCGAGGCCGTGCGGCGTCTCGGCCACGACGGGCGCCTACGCGTCGCCGTGGGGATGAGCGAGGATGCGCGGCGAATCTCGATCGAAGGCGTGCTGCGGCGGCATCCAGAGTATTCCGACGCGCAAGCGCGGCACGTGATCCTCTGCGCGCTGTACGGCGCGCAGCTTGCCGATAGGTTTGTGCAGTCGCGGTCAGCGAAATGAGCGAAGTCCGAGGCGTGCTGGAGCGCCTCGTCGCCGCGACCGAGCACGCGCGGGTTCCGTTCATGATCGCTGGCTCGTTTGCGAGCACCGCCCATGGCCTGCCACGCACGACGCAGGATCTGGACGTCGTGATCGATCCACCGGACGCGGGCGCGCTCGATGCGCTGACCGCCACACTCTTGAACGACGAGTTCTACGTCGACCCAGACACCGCGAGAGACGCACTCCAACATCGGACGATGTTCAACGCGATCGATCGATCAGCATGGAAGGTCGATTTCATCCTGCGCAAGGCGCGACCATTCAGCGTCGAGGAATTTCGTCGGCGCACAGCGATGACGATGCTCGGCGTGCCCGTGTTCGTTGCATCGGCCGAGGACACGATCGTCGCGAAGCTCGAGTGGTCGCAGCTCTCAGGTGGCTCGGAGCGACAGCGCCGCGACGTTGAAGGCATCCTCGCGACGATGGGCGCCGACCTCGATCGCAAGCACGTCGAACGCTGGGTGCGCGAGCTCGGGCTCGACGCCGAGTGGCAAACCGTCCTCGGCGCGCGTCTCTAGCTTCGGGTTCGCGCTCCGATGCACGGCGCGCCTGATGGCTCCGCGATCGCGCGTCGGTCTCACTCTTTGAACGCGACCGGCAGCGCGGCCGGTCCGAGCACGTGGAGCGCGCGGCGCGGCGTCCATGGCTCGCCGCTCGCGAGCACCGGCGTGCCGAGCGCGAATAGCTCCTCGAGCACGACGCGCGCCTCGAGCCGCGCCAGCGCCGCGCCGATGCAGTAGTGGATGCCGTG
>DASXEF010000755.1:0-2536 GCA_036490255.1 Kofleriaceae bacterium | reverse complement strand
GCATCGGGCGAGGGCGCCAATCTCAGTCCCGAGGACGATGCCTCGGCGCCCTTACGGCGACCCTCTCCCGATCCGTTGTGCTTCCCACGCAAAGAAGCGTACTCGACTCCGCGGCTGCTCACCGTGGAGGAGATACAAGCGCTCGCTTTAGTCCGTCCCTCACGCCCTGAAGAATTTCGCGGCCCTGCACGCGCGAAGTTGAGTTAATGGACTACGTCCCTGTTCCGGCCGAAAATTTTCGGTGATGAGACGAATCAGCCCGCGTATCGAGATGACCGGCATCTGTTGGGAGATCGTCGAAGACGAAGAGCGCAGCGCGCTCGTCGTCGACCTGTCGATGGAAGGGGCGCGCATCGAGCGGCCGTTCATCGGCGGCCGGATCGAGCGCGCCGTGCCGCTGCAGCTCGAAGTACCCGGCCTCGACGAGGTGATGTGGGCGAAGGCCGATGTCGTGTTCGACACCGTCGTCGCATCGCGATCGCCGCAGGCGGGACCGTTCGGCCTGCTACGCCGCACCGGCTATCGCATCGCGATCGCCGCGGCGCGCGACTTGCGCTTGCTCCGCGACTACGTGTTCGAGACCTATCGCTCGCAGATCGACGTGTACAACGCCAAGTACGCCTCGACCATGCGATCGGCGCTGTAGCGAGTCAGCGCGACCTCGCGCGCTGCCTTGCCCATCGCGCGCGCACGACTGCGATCGGCTGCGAGCGCGGCGAGCGCGACCGCGAAGCGAGCTTCGTCGACCGGCACGAGCAGGCCGGTGACGTCCTGATCGACGACGCTCGGAATCCCGCCGACGGCCGTCGATACGATCGGCAATGCCGCCGCCATCGCCTCGGGCACGACGAGCGGCAAGCCTTCGCTGATCGACGACAGCGCGAACACGTCGAACGCGTGGATCACGCGCGGCACGTCCATACGGCGGCCGGTGAACGTGACGTACGGCGAGCCGTTTGCCGCCGCTTCGACCTCGGCGCGCGCCGGTCCATCGCCGACGATGACCAGCCGGATCTCGCGCGACAGCATCGGCAGCATCGCGCGCACGAGCATCGCTTGGTTCTTGTTCGCGTCGATGCGACCGACGGTGCCGACGACCCACGCAGCTTCACCGAGGCCGAGCTCGGCGCGAATCTCCGCGCGCGCTGCGGCGTTCGGCGTGTAGCGATCGAGCAGGATGCCGTTCGCGATCTCGTGCAGCTTCGCCTCGGGCGCGTCGTGGAGCTCGCGGGCTTGCGCGAGCGTCGTGTCGGAAACGGCCACGAACGCGTCGGTGAACCGTGCGGCCAATCGTCGCAGCAGCTTCTGGCCGCGCGAGCCCGGGTTCTTGCCGTGCTTGGAGTGAATCGCATGCGCACCGGCGAGCTTCGCGGCGGGCGCGCCGTAGATCAGCGGCAACGGGTTGTGGGTGTGAACGATCTGCGCACCGAGCCGGCGCAGCGCGATCACGAGCCGCGGCACCAACGTCGGATCCAAGCCGCCGCGTTTCGCCACGCGAAGCGTCTCGATGCCGTGCTCGCGAAACTCGTCGGCCATCGCGCCATCCGGCGGCGGCGCGAGCGACACGGCGCGCACGGTGTGCCCACGCGCACGCTGACCGATCGCGAGGTCGAGCGCGACGCGCTCTTGGCCGCCGACTCCGAACGACGACAGCACGTGCACGATCGAAAGGCCCACGTTCGAAGGGCTATCGCGGCGAGATGCCGGGTGGCAAGCTGACTCCGTGGCTGAAGTTGTCGACGACATGGGCGATGACGTCCTCGCGCAGATCGGCATCCGATTGGAGCACGACCAGGTCGGCGAGCTGCAGGCCGCGTGCGCGCGCATCGCCCGCAAGATCCACGGCGACCAGCTGCGCGTGGTCGGCTTCGTGCCGAGCGACGACAGTGTCGCGGTGCCGCCGGTCGCGATCCATCTCGGGCTCGCGCTTTGCAATCTGACCGGCGCCACGATCGGCGTCGTCGACGCCAACGTTCGCTACCCCGCACTCGCTCAACTCTCCAACGGCCAACAGGTCGATCACGGCGACTCCGTGTTCGCGACGCGTTGGTTACGGGGCTCGCTCGCGCTGCTCACGCCTCCGCGCGTCGAACAGGCGGGCGAAGTCGTGCCTCAGCTCGCGCGAGTGTTGCTCGAAAGCGCGGATCTGTTCGCACATGTGCTCGTGGATCTCACGGGGTTCGAGCTGTTGGGCGAGCACGCGAGTGCGGCGGCGTGCATGGACGGCGTCGCGCTGGTCAGCCGCGCACACCGATCGCGCGAACGGGAGCTGGTCGAGCTCGCGCAGCTGATGCCACACGGACGCTTCTTGGGTGTCTTGCTCGTCGGGTGATCTTCATGCTCTGTTACTCGTAGCTGCGTTCTCTCGAGCAGGAAAAGATCGCCGTCATCGGTCTCGGCTACGTCGGCTTGCCGGTCGCGTTGTCGTTCGGCCGTAAACTTCCCACCGTCGGTTTCGACATTCGCCAGCGCCGCGTCGACGAGCTCAAGCGCGGCCACGACGAAACGATGGAGGTCACCAAAGAGCAACTCGCGT
>DASXEF010000738.1:0-6641 GCA_036490255.1 Kofleriaceae bacterium | reverse complement strand
CAGATCGCCGGCGACCTCGAGGCCGTCTCGATGTTCCCGTTCGCGGCCGAGCAGAAGAAGAGCTGCCCGGAAGACTGCTACTCGACGATCCCCGGAATGCTCACGTACGCGATGATCCAGGAGCTCGTCACGAACAAGTTCTATACGTACGCCGCGAAGCAGGCGACGTCGCAGACGCTGAAGGACTTGATCATGGCGATCGCGCAGGACGAGATGCGCCATCACGTGTTCTTCCGCGAGGCGCTCAAAGAGCGCTACGACGCGAGCCCCGACAAGGCGTGGTTCTCCGACCAATGCTTCCAGGCGTCGAACGCGTTCAAGATGCCGCACGTGATCTACGGGCTTCAGTTCGCGTTCTTCGAGGACGGCCAGTGGTCGGCAGTCGACGAAGTGATGCCGCAGCTCGCACGCGCGTTCTCGTTCGACATGCAGCTGCTGATGCGCCTCGCGCAGGTCGCATCGTCGCGCGGCGCAGCCGTGGTCCCGACGGTACCCAGCCCGCAGGCATAACGCCGTGCTGACGCGGCTGATCTGGACGTACCTGCGACCGTTTCGGCGCCAGCTCGCGGCGGTCGTCGCGCTCCAGCTCGTCGGTGTCGCGTGCTCGCTGCTGCTGCCGCGGCTCAACGCGGCGATCATCGATAACGGCGTCACGCACGGCGATACGGGCTACATCCTGCGCGTCGGTGGCGCGATGCTCGCGATCGCCGCGGTCAACGTCGCGTGCAGCATCGGCGCGGTCTACTACGGCGCGCGCGCGGCGATGGGCTACGGCCGCGATCTCCGCACGGCGATCGTGCATCACGTCGGCTCGCTGTCGGCGCGCGAGGTCGGCAACGTCGGCGCGCCGTCGCTGATCACGCGGACGACCAACGACGTGCAACAAGTTCAGATGCTGGTGCTGATGATCACGACGATGCTCGTGATGGCACCGATCATGTGCGTCGGCGGCATCGTGATGACCGTGCGCGAGGACATCTCGCTGTCGCGGCTCTTGCTCGTCGCCGTGCCGCTGCTCGCCGGCAGCGTCACCGTGATCATCGCGCGCATGGTGCCGAAGTTCCGCATCATGCAGCCGCTGATCGACAGCTTGAAACGCGTGCTGCGCGAGCAGATCAACGGCATGCGCGTGATCCGCGCGTTCGTGCGCGAAGATGCCGAAGCCGCGCGCTTCGAGGACGCGAACGCGGCACTGACGAAGGTCGCGCTCGACGTCGGCCGGCTGCAGATCCTGATGTGGCCGACGATCATGCTGGTGTTCAACCTGTCGAGCATCGCCGTGCTGTGGTTCGGCGGCCATCGCGTCGCCTCGGGCGGCATGGCGGTCGGCGAGATGACCGCGTTCATCAGCTACCTGATGCAGATCTTGGTCGCGGTGATGTTCGCGACGTTCATGGGCATCTGGATCCCGCGCGCGTCGGTCTCGGCCGAGCGCATCGGCGAATTGCTCGCGACACCGTCGTCGGTCGTGCCGCCGGCGCATCCGATCACGCCGCCCGGACCGCGCGGGCTCGTCGAGCTGCGCGGCGTGGATTATCAATATCCGGGCGCCGAGGCGCCGGTGTTGCGCGCGATCGATCTGATCGCGAAGCCCGGCGAGGTCACCGCGCTGATCGGCTCGACCGGCGCCGGCAAGACGACGTTGCTCGAGCTGATCCCGCGGCTCGTCGACGCGACCGCCGGCAGCGTGCGGATCGAAGGCGCCGACGTGCGCGAGATCGAGCTCGAAGCGTTGTGGTCGCGGATCGGCATGGTGCCGCAACGGCCGTATCTGTTTTCGGGCACCGTCGGCTCGAACCTGCGGTTCGGCAAGCCCGACGCCACCGACGACGAGCTGTGGGCCGCGCTCGCGATCGCCCAGGCGAAAGACTTCGTCGAGGCGATGCCCGAGAAGCTGGATGCGCCGATCGCGCAAGGCGGCACGAACGTCTCGGGCGGCCAGCGCCAGCGACTCTCGATCGCGCGTGCGCTGCTGCGCGCGCCGTCGATCTATTTGTTCGACGATTCGTTCTCGGCGCTCGATCTCGCGACCGAGGCCCGCCTCCGCGCGGCGCTGCGCGCATCGACCAAAGACGCCACGGTGATCCTCGTCGCGCAACGCGTGGCCAGCATCGTCGACGCCGAGCAGATCATCGTGCTCGACGGCGGCGCCGTGATCGGCCGCGGCACGCACGCCGAGCTGCTGCGGACCTGCCCGACGTACGCCGAGATCGCGACCTCGCAGGCGCAAGGCGTGAAAGAGGCCGCGTAGTGCCGCCGCCGTCCAAAGCTCCCGATCGCCCTGCCCCGGCGCTGATGAACCGCGGTCCGTTCGCGATGGGCGGCGCACCGCCACAGAAGGCGAAGAACCTCAAAGGCTCCGCGCGGCGCTTGATCCGCCGGCTCGCGCCCGATCGCGCCGCGATGATCGTGGTCGTGCTCGCGAGCTTGGTCAGCGTCGGGCTCGCGCTCAACGGCCCGCGCGTGCTCGGCATGGCGACCGACATCGTGTTCCGCGGCTATCTCAGCACGCATCCCGCCGAGAACGGCGAGATCGCCGCGCGGCTGCACGTCGTCGCCGGCGAAGGCGTCGATTTCACCGCGCTCGCCGAGACGCTCGCCATCGTGGCGGCGCTCTATCTCGCCGCGTCGCTGTTCTTGTGGCTCGCCGGCTTCATCCTGACCGGCGTCGTGCAACGCGCGATCAAGCAGCTGCGCAGCGACGTCGAGGCGAAGCTCGCGGCGATCCCGCTCGTCTACTACGACACGCACACGCACGGCGAGATCCTCAGCCGCGTCACCAACGACATCGACAACGTCGGCCAGAGCCTGCAGCAGTCGATGAGCCAGATCTTGAACGCGCTGTTCACGACGATCGGCGTGCTCGGCATGCTCGTCTACATCTCGCCGCTGCTCGCGCTGCTCGCGCTCGTGACCGTGCCGGTCTCCGTGCTCGCGACCGCGAAGATCGCGAAACGCGCGCAGAAGCGCTACGTCGCGCAGTGGAAGTTCGTCGGCCAGCTCAACGGTCAGATCGAAGAGGCGTTCACCGGCCACTCGCTGGTGAAAGTGCTCGGCCGCCGAGCCGAGGTCGAGAAGCGGTTCGACGAGAAGAACGCCGAGCTCTACGACGCCGGCTTCCGCGCGACGTTGCTGTCGAGCGCGATCATGCCGGTCGTCACGTTCGTCGGAAACCTCACGTACGTCGGCATCGCGGTGGTCGGCGGCCTGCGCGTCGCATCGGGCGCGATGTTGCTCGGCAGCGTGCAGGCGTTCATCCAGTATTCGCGCCAGTTCACGCAGCAGCTCAGCCAGGTGGCGAACATGGCGAGCGTGATCCAATCCGGCGTCGCGTCTGCCGAGCGCGTGTTCGAGCTGCTCGACTCGCCCGATCAGCGCCCCGACGCGAATCCGCCGGAAGTGCTGGCGAACGTGCGCGGCGAAGTGCGCTTCGAGCACGTCTCGTTCAAGTACAAGCCCGAGCAGCCGTTGATCGAGGACCTATCGCTCGTCGCCAAGCCGGGCCAGACCGTCGCGATCGTCGGACCGACCGGCGCCGGCAAGACCACGCTGGTCAATCTGTTGATGCGGTTCTACGAGCTCGACGCCGGCGCGATCACCGTCGACGGCATCGACATCGCGGCGATGAAGCGCGACGACCTGCGCAGCAAGCTCGGCATGGTGCTGCAGGACACGTGGCTGTTCGGCGGCAGCATCCGCGACAACATCGCGTACGGCAATCCGAAGGCGACCGAGGCCGAGCTGCTCGAGGCCGCAAAGGCGACGTACGTCGATCGCTTCGTGCACGCGTTGCCCGGCGGCTACGACACCGTGATCGCCGACGACGCGGCGAACGTCAGCGCCGGCGAGAAGCAGCTGATCACGATCGCGCGCGCATTCTTGGCCGATCCGGCGATCTTGATCCTCGACGAAGCGACGTCGTCGGTCGACACGCGCACCGAGGTGATGGTCCAGCGCGCGATGGCCGCGCTGCGCGAGCGCCGCACCAGCTTCGTGATCGCGCACCGGCTCTCGACGATCCGCAACGCCGACCTGATCTTGGTCATGGAGCACGGTCAGATCGTCGAGCAAGGCACGCATGCCGAGCTGCTCGCCGCGCACGGCGCCTACTACAACCTCTACAATGCCGTCAGCTAATGGCGCGCTACGTGCTCGGCAGCGATATCTGGCAGGTCACGCAGACCGGCAAGCAGCTGTCGATCTCGAATGCCGGCAAGCAAACGCTGCGCACGTTTCAGACGCCCGAACAGGCGACCGCGGTCCTGCAAAAGCTCGTCGACGACAAGCTCGCGGCCGGCTACATCGCCGCGCTTGCCGATCCGCGCGAGCTCGCGCTCGAGGCCGAGATCGTCCGCGATCCGGACAATCAGGCCGCGTACGGCGTGCTCGGCGATTGGCTCGAGCAGCACGGCGATCCGCGCGGCACGTTGATCGCGCTGTCGCTCGCGAAGCTCGACGCGCAGGTCAAGAAGCACCTCGCGCTGCACGCCGAGTACTTGCTCGGCACGCTCGCGCCGCTCGCACCCGACGACATCACCTGGCAGCTCGGCTACATCCGCAAAGTCCACTTGCAGGCCGATCGCCACGCGCCGCTCGATACCTGGGTCGCACGCGTGCTCGACCATTCGTCGTCGCGCTTTTTGGGCGAGCTCTCGCTCGGCGGCCAGACGCGCGCGACCGAAGCGCTCGCGATCCTCGGCGAGCGCGCGCCAGCGACGCTTCGCGCGCTCAGGCTGTGGCAGATGTGGCAGCAAGATCTCGCGCCGCTGTGGGCGGCGATGCCGGAGCTGCGCAGGCTCTCGCTCGCCGGTCAGGCGCTCGCGCTCGGCGCGTTCGAGCTCCCCGAGCTCGAGCGGCTCGAGATCGTCGACAGCGAGCTGTCGAATGCGAACGCGCGCGTGATCGCGCGAGCGCGCTGGCCCAAGCTCGCGCAGCTCAAGCTCGACTTCGGCACCGGGTATCTCACCGGCGACGCGTCGATCGACGACGTGTTCGCGCTGCTCGGGCGGCGCGATCTGCCGAGCTTGTCGCGGCTCGCGCTGCTCCACACGCGCTACATCCGCGAGCTCGTCCGCGAGCTACCGGCGAGCCCGCTCGCGCCGCAGCTCGAGCTGTTGGATCTGTCGAACAACCAGATGACCGACTTGCACGCGATCGAGCTCGCGCAGCACAAGGACAAGTTCCCCAAGCTGCAGCAGCTCGACGTCTCCGCGAATCGGCTATCGAGCGCCGGGATCGATGCGCTCGGCGTGCTCGCGCCGAAGATCCGCGCGTTGCGGCAAGACGGCTGATATAAGCAGGCGTGGCGGCAGACCCGATCGGCGGCGACGTCGCGACAGGACCCGGTCCAGGTTGGCTGCGCTGGGTGCTCGTCGCCGTCGCGGCGCTGTATTTCTGGGGCCTGTCGCGCGAGTCGCTGCACAAGGTCTTCGGCACGCCGATGGATCCGCCCGGCAAGATCGTGCGGCCGTTCAACTTCTTCGTGCAGGCGTCGTCGCTGTTTCCAGAGGCCGACGTGTACTCGATCGAAGCGCGGCTCGAGGCGTGGAGCTGCTCGGCGAACAACTGGGTGCCGCTCGATCCGCGGCCGTATTTTCAGATCGAGACCGACGACAAAGAGTCGCGGCTGCAGCGGCTGAGCTACTTCTATCCGCGTTACCCCGAAGATCGCGTCGTGATGCACGCGCTCGACGACTACATCCGCGACAAGCACGACACCGGCGTCGACGACGGTGTGACCGGCAAGATCGGCGGCATTCGCCTCTACAGGTGGGAGCGCAAGATTCCCGAGGTCGGCGAGCCCGCGATCCACTACAAGTTCGATCCGTTCGCGGCGGTGCCGGCGAACGAGCGCAAAGACCAGTTCTACACGAAGATGTCGGACCGAAAAGCGCGATGTGGGACGTTCTAGTCAAGGCGCTGTGGGGCCCGAAGCCGATCGCGCGGCTCGTGATCGTCCGGATCTTCGCGCCGCTCGCGATCTTGGGCTTCATGTCGCACCGGATCATCCATGCCGACGACTGGCTGTCCGTCGCCGGCTTTCGCGTGCCGACGGAGATCTGGGACTGGCGCCAACCTCTGCCGCTGCCGGGCCTGCCGGTGTGGCTCGCGTGGTGGGTCGCGATCTTGTTCCTGCTCAGCGGGCTCGCGCTCTCGGCGGGCGTGTGGACGCGGCGCGCGGCGACTGTCTTCGCGACGCTCGCGATCTACGTCGCGCTCGCCGATCGACTCGCCGCGTTTACCGTGAGCAAGCTCGCGCCGATGATCGGCATCGCGCTCGCGCTGACGCCGAGCGGCGTCGTCGGCTCGGTCGACGCGTGGTTGCGTAGAAAAAAAGATGCGCTCGTCAAGCTACCGACGAAGGTCAGCGGCGGCTGCGTCAGCTTCTTTCAAATATTCCTGCCGGTGTTCTACTTCAGCTCGGGCATCGCCAAGGCGAAGGGCGCGTGGTGGGGCGACAACTGGTACGTGCTGTGGACGCACGTCCACGACTCGTATCAGACGCACTTCAGCTACTGGCTCGCCGGCGTGATGCCGACGTGGGCGTGGCCGATCCTGCAGGTCACCGTGCTGGTCTACGAACTCGGCTCGCCGATCTGGTTCTCGCTGAAATGGACGCGCACGCCCGCGCTGATCTACGG
>DASXEF010000695.1:0-1937 GCA_036490255.1 Kofleriaceae bacterium | reverse complement strand
ATCGCTTCATCTTGCGTGGGTTCGTGCAATCCGTGACCGGCGGCTCGACGATCGCCGGCGGCCGTATCATCCGCGTGCTCGCACCGAAAGCGCGCAACGCCGACGAGCATGCGCGCGCCGTCGCCGAGCTCGCGAGCGCCCGACTCGATCAGCGCGTCGCGATCGAGACGCAATCGACGCACGCCGCCGGCGTCAACGTCGCCGAGCTCGGCCGCCGCATCGGTGCCACGCCACAAGCGCTCGCGGAGCCACTCGCGCGGTTGACGGCCAGCTGCGAGCTGCTCGCGGTCGGCGATCATTACATTCACGCGGCGACGATAGCGGAGCTCGAGCAGATCATCGTCGCCGCGCTCGGCGATCCCGACGGCATCGCGCGCGAAGCCCTGCGCGGCAAGTTGCCCGCCGCGTTGCCACAACGCGCGTTCGACGCGATCGTCGACGGGCTCGCGCATCGCAACAAGCTCGTCGCGACCGGCGATCGCGAGCGGTCGGCATCGGCGCCGGTGCGCGGCGCGCTGTCACCGATCGAAGCGAACGCACTCGCGAAGCTGAACGCGGCCGGCATCGAAGCGCCGCGACCGAAAGAGCTGGCGGTCATCCTCGGCGTCGGCGAAGCGCAGCTCAAACCGGTGCTCGATCGGCTCGTCGCCGCGAAGCTCGCGGTCAAGATCAAGCCGGACCTGATCATGCACGCGTCGATCGTCGACGACGTTCGCGTGCGGCTGATCGCGTTTCTCGCACAGCATCCGACGATCGACGCGCAGCAGTGGAAGGATCTCACCGGCGCGAGCCGCAAGTTCACCATCCCGCTCGCCGAATACTTCGACGCCGAGAAGCTCACGCTGCGCGTCGGCGACGTTCGCCGACGCCGCTAGTTGAACATGTAGCCGATGTTCGCGCCGATATACGGCAGCGTGTGCAAGCCGAGCTCGAGGTCGACGAGCATCTTGTCGATCGGATGAAACTGGAAGCCGACGATCGCGTCGATCACCGGGAACACCGGCGGGATCGAATATTTGTACTGCGTGTTGGTCGAGATGATGTTGCCGTTCGGATCGGTCACCGACGCCTGACCGCCAAGGATCGTCGGCGTGCAGCCCGGCTCCGGGCTCGCGTTGGTCGCGGTGCCGGCGCAACGCACGTTGTAGTGATCGAGCGCGCCGTTGATGATGCCGATGCCGGCGCCGGCGCCGTAGCGGAACGAGACGTACTTGTTGATCACGAGGTGGTTGACGAACGTGAAGTCGATCGTCGTCCAGCCCAAGCCGCCGTCTTGCGCGTCCTTGCCGATCACGACGTAGTCGGGATCGTCCTGCGGCACCGTATCGCCGCTGTTGATCCACACGCCTTGGCCGACCGTGATCTGCTCGTGCTCGAGGCCGATCGCGAGCTCGAGGTTGCCGTGGCGACGGATCACGTCGATGCCGTAGCCGAAGTTGCTGGCACCGTCGGCTGCGTGGGTGATGAACAGGTTCAACAGCCCGGTCGGCACGTGCATGCTGCGGAGCCGGATATCGACGCCGTAGTGGATCGCGTCGTCGGCGACGACACCGGCCGGCGTCGGCACCGACGTGGCTGGCTGCGCCGACGCGTCGGGCGTCGGATCTGTAGCTGTGCTCTGACCGTCGGCCCACGCAGTGGAGCTGACGAACGCGAATGCGATCACGGCTGAGGCAAAACGCATGAAGACCCCCGGCGGTGGGACAATATATACTTGGCGAACCGACGTCCCGCGAAAGCGGCGGGAATCGCCTCTCCGATGCGGCGTGGCTCACGACTCCGGTTTCTGATGCTCCTGCTACTGACTGGTTGTCCCGGCGGTGGCGGTGGAGTCGGTGATCGCTGCGACGACTCCGGCGATTGCGAGACCGCGCTGCAATGCGTCGCCGCTGCATGCGCGCCGCTCTGCGTTCGCGCGCCGGATTGCGGCGCCGGCT
>DASXEF010000680.1:0-7249 GCA_036490255.1 Kofleriaceae bacterium | reverse complement strand
CGAGCCCGAGCCCGAGCCCGAGCCCGAGTCTGATTCCGAGCCCGAGCCCGAGCCCGAGCCCGAGCCCGATAGCGACGCCGACTCCGACGCCGACGGCGATCGCGACGCCGACGCCGACTCCAGCGCCGCGTCATCGCGCGTCGCCCGATGCCGAGCTCGCCGCCTATCGCATCGCGCACGAAGCACACTTCCACGGCGACGATCCCGCCGCAGCGCTTGCCGCGTGGGACGCGTATCTCGCCGCGTATCCCGCCGGGAACTTCGCGGTCGACGCGCGCTACGATCGCGCACTCGCGCTGATCAAGCTGCAGCGCTACGACGACGCGCGCGCTGCGTTGGCGCCGTTCGTCGCCGCGCCGGCTGGCTCGTATCACCAGGCCGACGCGGCGAAGCTCGCCGGCGCGTTACCTTAGGCCGTCCACTTCACTTGCTTCGCGGGCGCCTCGGACGTCTTCTCGATGTCGCGCGCGCCGGCGCGATCGAGGATCTCCTTCGCGAGCTTCGCCCACTTGTGATCGTCGGCGTGAACGGCGAGCAGCATGCCGCCTTTGTTGACGTACGACTCGTAGCGCTTCGCTTCGTACTCGGGAATGCCGAGCCCGATCAGCGAGCCGGCGAGCGTGCCGACGGCGCCGCCGGCGCCCGCGCCCGCGAGTGCCGCGACGATCGGACCGGCCGCGATGAAGATGCCGAGGCCTGGAATCGCGAGCGCGCCGAGCCCGACGAGCAAGCCGAGCGCGCCGCCCGCGATGCCGCCGATTGTCGCGCCGGTCGCGGCGCCTTCGGGAGCTTTCGTGTGCTTCTCGTGCGCGACTTCCATCGTCGACGATGCGTCGGGCAACAGCGCCGACAGATCCGACTCGCGAAAGCCGTTCGCGCGCAGCCCGTCGATCGCGTTGCCGAGCGTGACGCGATCGTCGAACAAACCGATGACGGCGATCTTCTTGTTGTCTTTTTCCATGACTAGTTTCCCTTCGCGATCTCGAGTTGGTTGACGACGGTCGCCGCGCCCGAGCTGGATGCCAGGCTCGCGATCCGATCGCGTTCATCGGTCGACGTGACGACGCCGGTGAGCGTCACCGCGCCGTCTTTGACGACGACCTTGCAGTTCTGCGCGGTCATCGACAGCGATTTGTCGTCGACGATCGCCTTGCGAACTTTTGCGGCGAGCTCGACGTCGGGTTTGCTCTCGCCCGCTTGTTCTGCGGTCGGCGTGACCGTCTTGTTGCGCGCCGAGTTGTCGGCACGCTCGGTTCCTTTGCATCCGACCAGCGCGGTGAATGCGATTGCGACCGCTAGCGTTTTCATGATCGATACGCACAGCAAGTCGCGTGCCCCGCGAAGTCAGCGGGAAGACGCAGCTCACCTGCGCGGCGATGCACGACGAGCGAATCGGCTCAGTGCGATTCGGATGGATCGGAAGCGTTCGCAGGCAACACGCCGAGCAGCGCGAGACCTTGCTCGAGGTGCGCGGCAAATCGCGCGCGATCGATCGAGTTGCGACGCGCTTCGGCTTCGGTGACTTCGAGCTGCGTCGCGAGCGAGCGCTTGTCTTCGGCGAGCTGCGCGGCTGCGTGCGACGATTGCGCGAGTCGCTCTTCCATCGACTTCGCATCGGACTCGAGCGCCGCGATGCGCTCCTTCGCCTCGGCGAGCTCGCGCTGCAATTTCTTCTGCGCTTCGCGCACCGAGCCGACGGTGGTCTCCCAATATTGCTCGCGCAGCTCGGCGCTGCGCGTCGTCTGCTCGAGTTCGGCCGACCTGGTTTCGAGCTCGCTCGCGAGCCGGCCGGTCTCGGTGGCGAGCTTTTGCGCGGCGGCCGTGGCATCGGCGGTGTGCGATTCGGTCAATTGCGCGAGCTCGCGGCGATGCGATTCGCTCTGCTCGGCGGCGTCGCGCGCCGACTCGGTCTGCAACGCGGCGAGCTCGCTCTTGAGCCGTTCGCGTTCTTCGGCGAGCGAGCGAGCGGCGAGCGCCTTCGGCTCGAGATCGCCGCGCAGCGCCGCGAGTGAACGCTCGTGCGCCGATTTGAGCTGGCCGACTTCTTCTTCGTGCGAGCCGCGCAGCTGCCGGATCGTCGCGTCGAGCGTTTGCTCGACCGATTCGACCGCGGCGCGCTTGCTCGCTTCGAGCTGTGCGAGCTCGGCGGCGCGGCTGTCGTCGAGCTTCGCGCGCTCGCTGGTCCACTTCGCGCGCGCTTCATCGAGCTGCGCCGCGAAATCGGCCGCGCGCGTGGCGGCGGCACTGCGCTCGCCCCGCTCGAGGTCGAGCAAGTGCGCGAGCTCGTCGGCGGCCGCGATCGTCTCTTGCAGTCGCTCTTCGACGCCCGTCGTGCGCGCGCGATACGCGTGCAGCTCGTCGAGCATCGCCTTTTGCATCGACAGCTCTTCGGCGAGCAGGTCGTGCGCTTCGGCGATCTCGGCGCGTTTCTCGACCTCGGCGGCGAGCTCTTCGTCTTTGTTCGCGAGCTCGCGCTGCGTATCGGCGATCTGGCGCTGCAAGCGCGACAAGTCGCGGCGAAGTGCGAGCTCGGAGCTGGTCTCGGCCGACACACTGCCCGACGCGCGTTTGGCGCGTGCACCCATCAACGCCGACGTCGCCGGCGATACCGGCGATACCGGCGGTCGCGTCGAGAACACGCGGTCGACGCGAAAGTTATCCGCGCTTTCGACATCGGCTTCCGACGCGGAGTCTTGCCGCGTGTCGCGCCCTCCCGGCTTCTTCATCACGCTAAGACCAGTATCCGCCCGCGCTCGGCGCGGTACAAGTGCGTCGTGGCCGACCTCTCCGTGACCGCGCTGTACACCTCGCAGGTGTGGGCTTGGGGCCATCTCTCGCATGCCGAGCTGCTCGCAACGCCGGATGGCAAGCGCGTGTTCGACGCGACCAACGCCGCACTCTCGGTGGCGCGCTTGGTTCGCCGCGACATGCCGGATCTTCGTTACGCGTTGTTACATCGCCACGCGATGATCGACCACCTGCTCGATCAAGCCACCGATCGCCGCGTGATCGAGCTCGCTGCGGGCTTGTCGCGGCGCGGCGCTGCGAATTGCCACGAGCGCGACTACACCGAGATCGATCTGCCGCCGGTGATCGCGAAGAAGCGCGAGCTCCTCGCGCGCACGCCCGACGGTCGCGAGATCCTCGAGCACTTGCAGCTCGTCGCCGGCGATGTCGGCGACGTCGCGTTGACCGGCCCCGCGTTCGTGATCGCCGAAGGCTTGCTCGTCTATCTCGAACGCGACGCGCGCACGAAGTTGTTCGCGAAAGCACGCACGGCTGCATCGACGTTCGTGTTCGATCTCGTGCCGGCGAGCGAAGAGCCGAAGCCCGGCGCGATCGGTCGCACGCTCGAGGCGGGGATGAAGCTGTTCACCGGCGGCAAGAGCTTCGAGCGCGACGCGAAAGATCGCGCGCAGATCGAGCGCGAGCTGCACGATGCGGGTTTCGCGACCGTCACCGCGTACGCCGCGCGCGACGTCGCGGGCGCGTGGCACTTGCCGTTTCCCGACGAGCGATCGAACACGCTCGTGTGGCGCGCGAGCTAGTTTTGTTGTGGCCAGCCCAGCGTCGCGCGACGATGGTGCGATGAAGCGTTTCCTTATCATCGCGGTCGTCGCGGCGGCATGCAGCAGCTCGACGGACAACGCCTGCCAAGACGACAATTGCGAGTGCGCCGCCGGCCAGGCATGCGATCACACGTGCACCGCGGGCGGTGTGACGTGCAGCGTGCAGTGCGCGGAAAGCGAGACGTGCGACGTGACGTGCGCCAACGGCGAGCCATGTAACGTTCAAGCGCAGACGTCGTCGACGACGATCGTCGATTGCGCGAACGCGACGGAGTGCGCGGTCCAGTGCCCGGCGACCGGATGCACGGTGACCAACTGCGCCACGACGACGTGCACCGTGATGTGCGGACCGAACGACGACACCGCGACGCGATCCGGCACGACCGCGACCTGCCCCTAACGACTCGCGAGCCACGCGCGCGTGAACGCGGTTGTCGCGACGTAATTCTTTTCGATCTCGGCGACGACCATGCGCTCGACGATGCCGCCGAAGCCGAACGCTTTGATCTTCACGTCGGCTTCGACGCGCCGGCGCGTACTCGTGCCGGCATCGGCGAACTCGATCGTGCCCGCGTTGCGTACGCGATCGGCCCACTTGTTCGGGATCGTTCGCCACGTGCCGCGCTTGGTCGCGACGTCGTAGTCGAGCTCTTCGATGAAGCTCGCCGCGCTGCTTCCATAAGCCTGCTCGATCGCGTGGCCGGCCTCGCGCGCCGGCGCGTAACAAACGTGACGCACGATGCGATCGTCACTGCGGTCGAACCGGACCAGATGACGGCCGAGCTTCAGCTCTTTGCTGAGCGCGTCATTGAATGTTTCGTCAAAGTAAAGGGACACGAAATCCCCGACGGAGATCCCCTCGAAAACGTGTTCGATGGTCACGTGCATGCGCTTCGTGACCCACATTGTGCACCTTTCGAACAAGCCTTCGAAAGGCTGACGAAATCGCTCGATCTCGACGGCGGCAAATTGATACCGTTCCCCTTGTCGCATGTTGGCAGTATTCGGAACACGCGATCGGGTGATCTGCCTCTCGCCGTTGGAACGTCCCGATCTTGGTGTCGCCGTCGCCGCGCAGGCGGCCGGCGCGATCGGAATTGTCGATCTCGGCCGCGATATCGCGCGCGGTAAAGCCGTGCTTTCTCGCGTGCCTGTCGGCATCGGCGTCCGCGTTCCGGACGGTGCGCACTACGACTTGCCGCGCCACGTCGATCTCGTGATGGTCGGCGAGCCGGCGCAGGTCACCGCGTACGCACATCGCGATCGGCGCGTGCTCGCACAAGTCACTTCGGTCGATGAAGCGCGCGCTGCGCTGGCCGCGGGTGCATGGGGTTTGATCGCGAAGGGTTGCGAAGCCGGCGGTCGCGTCGGCGACGAGACCACGTTCGTGCTCGTGCAACACCTCGTCGGGTTCGGCGCGCCGGTCTGGGCGCAAGGCGGCATCGGCGAGCTTTCAGCGGCGGCATGCGTCGCCGGCGGCGCCAAAGGCGTCGTGCTCGATTCGCAGCTCGCGCTCGTGCGCGAATCGTCGCTCGGTACGCAGGTGCGCGGCGCGATCGCGGCGATGGACGGCAGCGAGACGCAGGTCGTGCAGGGCAGGCGCGTGTTCGCGCGGCCGGATCTGCCGATTCAAAAGCTCGTCGCGAGTAACGCGTCGTTCGGCGGCGATGATCTGTACGCGCAGCTGCTGCCGCTCGGCCAAGATGCGGCGTTCGCGAAACATCTCGCCGATACGCACGTCACCGCTGGGGGCGTCGCCCGCGGGATCGCCGGTGCGATCGCGCGCGGCCTCGAGCTCGCGGTCGAGCATCCGCTCGGACCGGATTCGGCGTTCGCGCAGCGCCACGGCCTGCGCTATCCGATCGCGCAGGGCCCGATGTCGCGCGTCAGCGATCGCGCGAAGTTCGCGGCCGCAGTCGCCGAAGCCGGCGGCTTGCCGTTCCTGGCGCTCACGCTGATGAGCGGCGCCGAGGTTCGCGAGCTGATGCTCGAGACCAAGCAGCTCGTCGGCGATCTGCCGTGGGGCGTCGGCATCTTGGGATTCGTGCCCACCGAAGTGCGCGAGGCGCAGCTCGAAGTGATCCGCGAGCTCGGCGTGCCGGTGGCGCTGATCGCCGGCGGCCGGCCGTCGCAATCAGCGCCGCTCGAGGCCCAAGGCACGCCGACGTTCTTGCACGTGCCGTCGCCGGGCCTGCTCGACTTGTTCTTGAAAGACGGCGCGCGCCGCTTCGTGTTCGAAGGCAGCGAATGCGGCGGTCACGTCGGGCCGCGCACGAGCTTCGTGTTGTGGGAGCAGCAGGTGCAGCGCTTGCTCGCGAGCGACTGCATCGGCGAGCTCGACGTGCTGTTCGCAGGCGGCATTCACGACCAGCGCTCGGCGTCGATGGTCGCCGCGCTCGCCGCACCGCTCGCCGCCAAAGGCGCGCGCATCGGCGTGTTGATGGGCACGGCGTATCTGTTCACGCACGAAGCCGTCGCGTGCGGCGCGATCCAGCCGGCGTTTCAAGATCAGGCGATCGCGTGCGAGCGCACCGTGCTGCTCGAGACGTCGCCGGGCCACGCCACGCGTTGCGCCGATACCGAGTTCGCCACGCAGTTCGCCGCCGAGAAAGCGCGGCTCGCCGCCGAAGGCGTCGATCCGAAGCTCGCGTGGGTACAGCTCGAGCAGATGAACCTCGGCCGCCTGCGCATCGCCGCCAAAGCGCTCAAGCGCGACGGCGAGACGATCGCGACCGTCGACGAATCGACCCAGCAGCGCGAGGGCATGTACATGATCGGCCAGGTCGCCGCGCTGCGCAGCAGCACGTGCTCGATCGCCGAGCTGCACGCCGATGTCTGCGATCATCGGCCGCGCGCCGACGAGCTGATGCGGCCGTCGAGCGCGGATCTCGCGCTGTTGCAAGACGTCGCGATCGTCGGCGTCGCCGCGATCTTCCCCGGCGCGCCGGATACCGATGCGTTCTGGGCGAACATCGTCGCCGGCACGAACAACATCCGCGAGGTCTCGCCGGATCGCTGGGACGTCGCGACGTACTACGATCCGAACGCGACCGGCATCGATGCCGGCAAGAAGACGCCGTGCAAATGGGGCGGCTTCCTCGACGACGTGCCGTTCGATCCGCTCGCGTACGGCATCCCGCCGAAGTCGCTCGCCGCGATCGAGCCGGTGCAGTTACTCGCGCTCGAGATCGCGAAGCGCGCGCTCGCCGACGCAGGCTACGAGAAGCGCAGCTTCGATCGCGCGCGGACCTCCGTGATCTTCGGCGCCGAGGCCGGAACCGAGCTGTCGACCGCGTACAGCTTCCGCGCGATGTTCCCGCACTTCGTCGGCGAGATTCCGGAAGCGCTGCACGACGCGCTGCCGGAATTGTCGGAAGACAGCTTCCCCGGCGTGCTGTCGAACGTGATCGCGGGTCGCATCGCGAACCGACTCGACCTCGGCGGCGTCAACTACACCGTCGACGCCGCGTGCGCCGCGTCGCTCGCCGCGCTCGACATGTCGGTCAAAGAGCTCGTCGCGGGCTCTTCCGACATGGTGTTGTGCGGCGGCGCCGATCTGCACAACGGCATCAACGACTATCTGATGTTCTCGAGCGTGCACGCGCTGTCGCCGACCGGCCAGGGCCACACGTTCGACGCGAAGGCCGACGGCATCGTGCTCGGCGAGGGCGTCGCGTGCA
>DASXEF010000673.1:0-9254 GCA_036490255.1 Kofleriaceae bacterium | reverse complement strand
GTGGAACCTTGATCTTGCCGCGCATCGGATCGATCTCGCTGATCGACTCGACGTTGTCGCCCCACCACTCGATGCGCACCGCCGTATCCGCTTCGTACGCCGGAAACACCTCGACGGTATCGCCGCGCACGCGGAACGTGCCGCGGTGGAAATCGATGTCGTTGCGCTCGTACTGCAGCTCGACGAGCCGGCGCAGCACCGAGTCGCGATCGACCGCGGTGCCGACGTCGACCTCGCACGTCATCGATTCGTACGTCGATCGCGAGCCGATGCCGTAGATGCACGACACCGACGCGACGATGATCACGTCCTTGCGCGACAGCAGCGCGAACGTCGCCGCGTGGCGCATCCGATCGATCTCTTCGTTGACGATCGAATCCTTCTCGATGAACGTATCGGTCGTCGGGACGTACGCTTCGGGTTGGTAGTAATCGTAGTAGCTGACGAAGTAGTGCACGGCGTTGTCGGGGAACAGCTCCTTGAACTCGCCGTAGAGCTGCGCCGCCAGGATCTTGTTGTGCGCGATGATCAGCGTCGGGCGCTGGACCGCTTGGATCACGTTCGCGATCGAATACGTCTTGCCGCTGCCCGTGATGCCGAGCAGGACCTGCGCTTCGTCGTGGCGTTGCAGGCCTTCGACGAGCTCGTTGATCGCCTTGGGCTGATCGCCGCCGGGTGGAAACGGCGCCTTGAGCTGGAAGCCGCCGTCCGGCTTCGTCGTCTTGATCCGCGTGCGACCCACGGTCATGAATCTAGCCCGGATCTCGTGCGAGGCGAACGGCTCGCAGCTCGGCCGCACACGCCAAGATCATCGCGATCATCGCGAGCCACCACATCGCTATTTCGCCGCCGCTGCCCATTCGGGGCGGTCGTGCACGCGCGCGACGAGCGCGGTGATCTGCTGATACGCGTCGAGCGGCAGCTTCGCGGTGTGCGCCGACATCAGCGTCGAGACGAGCGAGTAATCCGCGAGGCTGAGCCGATCGTTCGCGAGCCACGCGTGCTTCGCCAGATGAGCGTCTGCGACCTTCGCGAACTGATGGAACAGCCGCTCGTGATGCGCGACGGCTTTGTCATCCGGACCGCCGAGCTTCATCAGCCCTTTGACGAAGTGCTCGAAGTTCAGCCCCGAGACGGCCTGCGCGAAGTGCGTCGCGTTCCAGTACAGCCAGCGCACCACCTCGGCATGTTCGCGCGGCGCACTCGGCAACAGCGTCTGGTCCGCGACCTTCGAGCACAGGTACGAGTTGATCGCGTTGGATTCCCAAAGCACGAAGTCGCCGTCGACGAGCACCGGCACTTTGTTGTTCGGGTTGATCGCCAGCAGCTGCGTTCGCTCCCCCGGGTTCGCGAGATCGATCGGCACGATGTCGAGCTCGAGCTTCAACGCGGCGGCGACGACGCGGACGCGGCGCGAGTTGGCGGAGACGTGCGAGTAATAGAGCTTCACGACGCCACCGCCTCGGTGTGAATGCCGAGGTCGGCGTTGACGGAGTTGTTTTGCATGGGCTTGACGTTGCCAGCCCGGTTTGACAGCCTTTTGTCAGGTTTGTTTGTATGCGCAAGAAGTCCCGCCTGTTCGCCCTCGCTGAAGCCCTCCGGGCCCGTCGCACCGGCGTCACCGCACAAGAGCTCGCCGATCGCTTCGGCGTGACGCTGCGAACGATCTACCGCGATCTCGAAGCGCTGCAAGACGCCGGCATGCCGATCAAGGCCGATCGCGGCCGCGGTGGTGGCTACGCGCTCGACAAGAGCTATCAGCTACCGCCGATCAACCTGACCGCGCGCGAGGGCGCGTTGCTCGTCGCGCTGTCACGGCTCGTGCTCGAGCAGCGACTGATGCCGTTCCCGAAAGCGATCGAGAGCGCCATCGACAAGGTACGCGCTGCGCTGTCGACCTCGGCGCAACGCGAGCTGCTCCAGCTCGTCGGCCAGCTCCAGCTCGTCGGCGTGCCCGCGTTGCCGATTCCGCCGCACGTGCGCGAGGCCGTCGAGACCGCGTGGTTCGAAGGCCGCGCGCTGCGCATCGTCTATCAGAAATCGCAATGGCAGCTGAGCCCGCGGCTCGTGCGCATTCGCAACCTCGTGTTCGATCGCGCGGTCACGTTGCTCAACGTCGTCGATCTCGAATCCGGACAGGATCGCCAGTTCCGGCTCGACAAGATCGTCAAGGCGAGCGTGATGGACGCGGCGAGCTGATGTAGGTCGATCACCGTCGATCAGCGGCGCTAGTCACCCTGCACGGCGAGACAGGTTCGCGCGTCGAGCGAAATCGCTACACAGGTCTGCGGAGGACAACTCTTCATGGCCAGTGCAAAAGAAACGCTCCCGAAGTTACTCGAGATCGAAGGCTGCATCGGTGCCTGCATCGTCGACAGCAACAGTGGGATGACACTCGCAGCATCGTCGTCTCACGTCGTCGATCTCGAAGTTGCCGCCGCCGGCAACACCGAAGTCGTTCGCGCGAAGCGCAAGACGATGAAGGCGCTCAACCTCAACGACAACATCGAGGACATGCTGATCACGCTCGGCAAGGCGTATCACCTGATCCGTCCGCTCGCGTCGAACGACGCGTTGTTCATCTATCTCGTGCTCGACAAAGCGAAGGCGAACCTCGCGATGTCGCGTATCCAGCTGCGCAAGATCGAGCAAGAGCTCGTCGTCAGCTGATCCACCTTCCACCACCTAGGGACAACCAATGCCTTCCGAGAAACAGATCCAAGAAACGTTCGAACGCGTCGCCAATGACATCCCCGGCTTCATCGCCGCTTCGCTCGTCGATCTCGAATCGGGCATGACGCTCGGCTCGAAGAGCTCGCGCAATGACTTCGATCTCACCGCTGCGAGTGCCTACAACAGCGAGATGGTGAAGCAGAAGCTCAAGATCATGAAGGCGCTCAACCTGCGCACGACGCTCGAGGACATGCTGATCACGCTCGGCGACCAGATCCACTTGATCAAGCTCGTCACCCCGGGCTCGTTCGTGTATCTCGCCGCGGATCGCGCGTCGACCAACCTCGCGATCGTGCGTAACGCCGTCAACAAGTCTGTTTCCGCGCTGGCGTAGTTGTCGTGAGCGACGCGGCCGTTGTCATCAGCGTCGTCTACGACGGCCCTCCCGAGGCCGGTAAGACGACCAGCGTGAGAGCACTGGCCAAGAGCTTCGGCCGCGAGGTTCACACGCCCGAAGAAGCTGACGGGCGGACCGTTTTTTACGATTGGATGGAGCACATCGGCGGCCGCTTCGAAGGCGCACCGTTGAAGTGTCAAGTCGTCAGCGTGCCCGGCCAACGCCAATGGGCGCATCGCCGCGCGCACTTGCTCGCGAGCGCCGATGTCGTCGTGTTCGTCGGCGATACGTCGCAGGCGGGTTGGCCGGAGACGATCGCGCGGCTGACCGAGCTCCGCGGCGAGCTCGACGCGCGCACCGGCGCTCCGGTCGGGCTCGTGTTCCAGGCCAACAAGCGCGATCTCGCCGGTGCGGTCGGCATCGACGAGATCAAAGCCGCCGCGGCGAACGCGCGCATCGCGATCGTCGAATCGGTTGCCGAAGACGGCACCGGGATTCGCGAGGCGTTCGTGTTCGCGATCCGGCTCGCGATCGACCGCGTGCGCGCCGATATCGACCGCGGGTTTGCAGCCCTCGACCGCATCGGGTTCGGAACGAACAGCGACGGCTTGCTCGACCGGTTGCGCGGGCTCGAGACCATCGACACGCAGTGGGCGGACACGCCGACGCAGCCCGAGATCCCGCGGCCGGCGTCGTTCGCGCGGCGCGCGACCATCCCACCGTTGCCACCGATTCCAGTGCCGAGCGAATCGTCGACGCCGTTACTCGACGCCGCACTCGCGGCACGCGCGCCGATCAAAGCGAAGCTCGGGCCGCGACCGCCGACGCACGACGTGCCGAGCGGGTTCGTGTGGCCGCCGCTCGAAGGCCGGATCTTGCTACGCGACGCCGCGCCCGAAGCGGCCGACGCGGTGCGGATGACCGCGACCGGCGATTGCATCGCGAGCATGGGCTCGGAGTGGCGCGTCCATTCGACCGCGAGCGCCGTGTTCGCGGATCTCGACGATGCGCGGCGTGCACTCGTCGCGTGGGCGAGGCATCACACGCTCGCGCAGGCGTACATCTCACCGCAGCGCTGCATCGTGCTCGCAGAAACCGGCGACGGTCGCTGGCGGCTCTGGCAGATCGTCGCGCGCTCCGCGACGCTGCGCGATCTCCTCGACGACGACGGCGCACTCGAGCGCGACGATGCCGACCGTTTGGTCGAGCAAGCGATCGAGAGCATGGCCGGCATGGCGCTCCCGTGCACGCTCGACACGCTCGGCATGCTCGATACGGCTCGGCCGGTCTACGTCGGCTTGATGCCGCACGGTGGGGCGCCGGCGTGAACATCGATACGGTCATCACCCAGTCGTGCGAGCGAATTCCGGGGTTGCAGCGCGCGGCGTTGGTGTCGCTGCCCGACGGCTTCTTGCTCGGCGCGACGCGCGGCGCGAAGCTGCTCGACCTCGAGCCGCTCGTGCGCTCGGCTGCTGCATGCGTCGGGCGCGGCGACGGACAGATGGCCGAGCACGTGTTCGCGATGCGCGATCAGTTCGTGGTGATCCAGACCGGTCGCACGAACCCGCGGCTCGCGCTGATCGCGACGACGACGATCGAGCCCAACATCGCCTTCGTGCTCGCGACCAGTCGCGCGGCGATGACCGAGGTCGAAGCTGCGATCGATCTCGCGGACTGGGAGCTGTGATGGAGCCGCAGGTCGAGTGGGCACGCCTGATCGGCACACTCGCGCGCGTCGAGGACGTCGCCGATCACGAGGCCGGCTTGCTCGCGTTCGGCACCGACTCCGGCAGCATCTTCGTCGAGCGCGGTCGCATCTGCTGGGCTGCCGCTCACAACAAACGCCAACGGCTGCGCGACATCCTGCGCTTGCTCGTCGATCGCGACGTCGATTTCGATCGGATCTACGAACGCTGCCGCCGCCAGGGCAGTCACCTCGGCCAGACGCTGGTCGACGAAGGCTGGGTCACACCGGTCGAGCTCGAGACTGCGCTGCGCCGGCATTCGGCCGAATCGATGATCGAGCTGTGCACGCACGAGGCGCCCGAGCCGACGTGGAACGCGCGCGAGGGTGGCGGTTACGCGCCGCGCTTCACGTTTCGCCCGGTCGACGTGCTGCTCGACGTCGTCGCGTTGCACATCCCCGAGCTGCAGGCCGAGGCTCAGGCCACGCTCGGTGTGTTGAGCTCGCCCGATCGGCTCTGCGCCGCGTTCTGCTTCGACGATAGCTACGAGATCGCCGTGCCGGTCGCCGCGTTCGGCGCGCTCGACGTCCACGCGCTGTGGAACCTCGGTCTGTGGGCGATGTCGATCCCGCTCGCGACGCGCGAGCTCGGTACGCAGCCGATGTTCACCCTGTCGTCGACCGCGACCGGCGAGACCACCGCGGTGTGGTGGCGCGGGGAGTTGCTCTACGCCGTGCGCTGCCCCGATCGCTACAACGCGACCCGCGTGGTGGTCGGGCTCGACGACGAGGCGTTGCCGTGATCCCCGCCGAAGCGCAGGCGGTAGCGCCGACCGTCCAGCACCTGTTCGCGCTGCGCGAGCTCGCCGGCGATGCCGCGGCGCTCGATCCGCACGCGGCCGATGGCGATGATGCCGCGATCGCGGCGATCGCCACGCAGATCGGCGCGCTGCTCGGTCGCGTGCTCGCGCTGTTTGCCGAGCTGCAAGCCGGCGAGCCCGAGATCGCGATCGACGACCCGGATCTCGATGCGCTCGAGCCCGATGCCTGGGCGCCGTCGCCGCGCCCGCGCGTTGCGGACGTGTGCTTCGCCGCGGCGTTCGAGCTTCGCCGCGCCCATCGCGAGCTCGCAGTCGCAGCGTCGGCGTTCGAATGCCTCGTCGCTGCGGAAACCGGACGGCGCAAGCTTCGCCGTGCAATCCGCGCCGTGCTCGAAGCCGCGCGTGAGGACGGCGTTCATGACGTGCTCGGCGGCGAGCATGTCGGTCATCACCAGGTCGCCGACGTCGCATCTGGGCTTGCCGTGCGCCGGCTGTACGCGAAGTTTCGCCGCGCGCTGCGCGATCCCACCGATTCGTCGCCGGAAGCCGTGCTCGCGGCGGTGCGTTACGCGGGCGGTGCACTCGCGACGCTCGTGACCGCGCCGGATTACGCCGATGTTCGCGCCTCCGATCGCGCGGTGCTGCGCAACCTGCGTGAACGAGCGCTCGCGTGGGCGCGCAGCGATCGCGGCGTTCGCACCGGCCTGCACTTGCTCGAAGACGTCCGCACCTGCGGCGACCTGATGCGCGGGATCAATCGGCGCCAGGAGCTGCGCGCACACGACCGTGCGTTGCTCGATCGAGTCGGCGCCGGACCGCACGCCCAGCTCGCGATCGAGCGTTGGCTCGACGCGCTCGATCCGCTGTTCGGCCTCGACGACGCGCTCGACGACCTGCTCGCCCGCGCCAGCACCGCGATCGCGCCGGCCGCGCTCGTCGGCGCGATCGTGATGCGACTAGAACAGGTGCGGACGTGACGTCGGTACGCGTGCTGGTCGTGCATAGCGATCCGGCGGACCTCGTCGTGCTCGCAACCGTGGTCGCCGCGAACGACTTCGAGCTGCTCGTCCTCGAGCACACCGCGGATCTCGTGAGCGAGGCGCTGCGGTTCCGCCCCGACGCGATCGTGCTCGACGTCAAGCAACGCAGCGGCGATGGCTACGAACTGTGCAAGGCGCTCAAGTCGCATCCGACCGCGCAGGCGATTCCGCTGATCTTGACCAGCTCGCTCGCGAGCCCGGAAGCGCATCGCCTCGCGTTCAACGCCGGCTGCGACGATTTCATCGAGAAGCCGATCAATCGCCACGTGCTCGCGTATCGGTTGCACGCATTCGCGCGACTGCGGCGCGCGTGGGAGCGGCTCTCACAAGAACAGGCGTAACAGATCGAAGCGCGATTCCGCGCCGAGCTTCTGCAACAAGTTCGCCTGATGGAACTTGCTCGTGCGCTCGCTGATCCCGAGCACCTCGGCGATGTCTTCATGCGTGCGGCCGAGCAGCAACAGGTCGAGGACTTCGCGTTCTCGCGACGTCAGGTTCGCTTGCCCGATGACCGTCGAGCGCCGATCCGGTTCCGCGCGCAGCCCTTGATACGTGCGACGCACGCGCAACATCGCGCGCGCGCGAGCGCGCAGCGCGGCGCCTTCGACAGGCTTCGAGATATACGTGTCGGCGCCGGCTTCGAGCCCGTCGACGATCGCGTCTCGCGCGTCGAGCGCGGTCAGCAAGATGATCGGCACGAAGCTCCACTCGGGGTGTGCCTTGATCGCGCGACACACCGCGAGCCCGTCGATCTCGGGCATGTTGACGTCGCAGATCACGAGATCGACCGGATCGGTCTCGAGCTGGCGAAGTGCATCGGCACCGCCGCGCGCGAGCACGAGCTCGTAGCCTTCCGGCAGGAGCTGCGCCTGCGTCGTCAGCAGTGCACTCGGCTCGTCATCGACGACGAGCACACGCGTCGCGAGCGTCATGACGGCTCGACTCCAACCAGGCGCTCGAGCACGGCTGCGAGCTGCCGCAGCTGCACCGGTTTGGCCATGTACGCCGTCGCCCCCGCGGCGAGGCAGCGCTGCTCGTCGCCCGGCATCGCGTGCGCGGTGAGCGCGATGATCGGTTTCTCGATGCCGCCCGCGGCGCGAATTCGTCGCGTGACCTCGAGCCCATCCATGCCCGGAAGCTGGACGTCCATCAACACAGCTGCGATGTCCGCCGACAGGCCTTCGGCGAGCGCGGTCGGGCCGTCGCTCGCGACGCGCACGATGTAGCCCTTGGTCTCGAGAAAGCTGCGAACCGCGAGCACGGTCGCGGCGTTGTCCTCGGCGAGCAACAGCGTCGTCTTCGCACTCGCGAATGGAGTCGGCGGGCTCGGCCGGCGAACACGTAGCGCGTCGGTCGTATCGGTCGCGACATATGCCGATGCGATCGGCAGCTCGAGTGTGAACGTCGCGCCGTTGCCGAGCTCGCTGGTCACGCGCAAGTTGCCGCCGTGAAGCTCGACGATGCGCTTCGCCAGCGCGAGCCCGAGGCCAGCGCCGTCGTGCGCGCGGCTCAGCGACGGATCGAGCGTCACGAACGGCTCGAAGATCCGCGTCAGGTTCTCCGCGGCGATCCCCGGACCGGTGTCGCTCACCGCGATCTCGATCCCGGTCTCGGTCGGCGACGCACGCAGCGTCACGGTCGCGCCGCGCGGGCTGAACTTGACCGCGTTGCCGAGCAAGTTGATCAGCACCTGCTTGATCCGCCGGCGATCGATCTCGACCGGCGGCAACGCCGGTGACAGCTCGATCACGAGCCGCTGCGCTTTTGCTGCGAGCTGCGCCGCGACCAGCGCCGTGCTCTCGTCGAGTAACGGTCGCAACGCGGTTTGCTCCGCATCGATCGGCAGCTTGCCCGCCTCGACGCGCGCGATATCGAGGACATCGTTGATCAGCTCGAGCAGGTGCCTGCCGCTCGAATAGATCGTCGCGAGCGTCGACGACTGCGCGTCGTTGAGCTCGCCGAAGATGCGTTCGAGCAGCGCTTCCGACAAGCCGAGCACGGCATTGAGCGGCGTGCGTAGCTCGTGGCTCATGTGCGCCAGGAACTCGGTCTTCGCGCGATTCGCGTCGCTCGCGAGCCGTTCGCGAGCCGCGCTCGCGCGACTCTCGGAGACCGCGCGTTCGTGCTCCGTGATGTCTTGAACGGTGCCGACCGAAACCAGCACGTCGCCGTTCTTGTCGACTTGACTCTCCGCGTGGCCGCGCAGCACGCGACGCGCCCCGTCCGGGAGCGTGACGCTGTAGATGACCGAGCCGTTGCCGGCAGTGCCACGCTTCGGTCTCGACGCGATTCCCAACGGCCCGCTGGTCTCCGGCGTGGCGAGCGCGAGGATCCCATCGAGCGACGGCGAGAACGACTGAGGCGTCACGCCGTGCAGGCGATACATCTCGTCGCTCCAGATGATCTCGCCGGTCACGTGATCGAAGCGAAAGCTACCGATCGAGGCCATGCGCTGGCTCTCGGCGAGCAAGTTGCGATGCCGCTCGAGCTGCTGCTCGGCGTGATACCGCGCCGTGATGTCTTCGACGATCGCGACCAACCGCTCGTCTTCGAGCAGCGATGCGGTCAGCCGGATCCACGTCGCCCCGAAATGAAGCTCCACGACGTGCTCGCGGATCGATTCGGTCGCGAGCGCATCG
>DASXEF010000671.1:0-5876 GCA_036490255.1 Kofleriaceae bacterium | reverse complement strand
CCCCGCTGGAGGGCCGCCCCACGTACCGCGCGTCGGCGCCGCGCACGCGATCTCGCCCTGCCACGGATGCAGGATCATGTAGCGGCCCTGGAAGTTGTTGAACGACGCGTGCTCGACCGCGGTCGGCACTTCGCCGTGCGCGTCGGGAATGCCGCGGCCGCCTTCGATCGGATTGACCGCGCGAAACACGAGATCGCTGCCGAGATCTTTGCCGTAGCGCGCGTGCAAGCGCGTCATCGTGAAGTTGTTCGAGTCCTGATAGCGCGCGCCGAGCACGTCGGCGCCGATCGTCGCGAGGTCGTTGCCATCGAGCGTCGGGCCCGCGCATGGATCGCAGTTCGACGTCGACCACGCGTACTCGGTCACGACCGCGTGCGGCTGCGCGGCGATCGCGTGATCGAACAGCGCGGCGTAGAACTCGGCAAACCGTGTACGCACGCTGTCGTTGACGGTGAGGTTCGTCGGCACGAGCACGTTCGGATAGTTCGCGGCCTCGTAGCGCGTATCGCCGGGCGCGACGATGTTGACGATCAGATCCTGCGTGCCGTTCGAGTTCGCGAGCCCGAGCCGGATCGGCAGCGTGAAGTCCGGGCTGTCGTACGAGAACCGTAGCGGCGAGAGCGTCGCCATGCCGGTCTTCGGATCGAACGCGACCTTCTTGGGATTTACCTTCGCGACGAACCACTTCATGCCCTGCTCGATGTACGGGCGCAGCAGCGGCTCGGTGCCGTCGGGGATCGTGTAGTGGTGATCGCGCAGCCACATATCGAGCCCGGTCGATTCCTTCGCCGACAGCACTTCGATGTCGTATTCGCCGACGGAGAATCGCGCTTCGACTTTGACGTGATACGGCTTTTTCTCGACGGCTTTGTCGTCGTCTTCCTCGTCGACGGCGGTCGCACCGGCGAGCGAGACCATCTGATCGTCTTCCATCATCGGCGGCCGGCACGGATCCTGTTCCCAGTACTCGACGAGCCGCGGTGCACCTTGCGCGTCGATCTTGTCGAACACGTCGCGCGGCAACGTCCTGACCTGATCTTGTTTGATCACGGTCGGCACCGGCACGACCATCGCGAACGCCGACGGTGGGCCCTGATAGTTGTTCGCCATCGACAGCACCGTCGTCGTGCCTTGCCGCATCAACACGACCTCGGTCGCGTTGTTGTAGAGCTTGGTGTTGGCACCGGCGACGTAGAACCCGCAGAACGCGTGCGCACGCGCGGGAAGCGCGAGCGCGGCGGCGAGCAGTAACGGAGAGACGCGCATGCCGAGTTTCACGCGCGAGCCGACGATTCGATCTAAGTCATCGCGCGGTCGTGGTGTCGTCGAGCGAGAAAATGTAGAGCGAATCGGTCGGCTCGAATACCAACGCCTCGGCGCCGCCGACGACGTAGAGCGAATCGGCGACCGCCGCGCCCTGCACGCCCGCACGCGGCATCGGCAAATACGGATACGAATTCCACGCGTCGTTGATCGAGTCGTAGCCCTGCATGTACGTCAGCGCGGACATGCCCGCTTCGCCGCCGGCGCAGAGCAATTGATCCTGCACGACACCGTACGCGCAGCCACCGCGCTGTTCGGGCATCGCCGTCTTGCTGACCCACATGCCCGTCGATGTTTGTTGATCCGACGTCAGCCAGTACACGTCTGCCTCGGCGGTATCGGATGCGAGCCCGGCGAGCCCGCCGACGACGATGAACGTGCCGTCGCTCGCGCGGCGCATCGCGGCCGGATGCGAGCGCGCCGCGGGTAGATCGGGTAACGCGCCGGTCGTCCACGCATCCGCGATCGAGTCGTAGAAAATATTCGACGCGATCGCATCGGTCGTCGATGCGCCGCCGAGCAAGTACACGCGCGGCGGCGTCACGACCACGCCGGCCGAGCCGCGCTCGAAGCCCGCCGGGATCGCCGCGATCGGTTGCCACGTCGCGGCCGGATTGCCGGTATCGAGCGCGTAGCAATCGCCGCGCGCCGGATAGTCGTTGTTGACGTCTTGCGTGCCGTCGAGGCCGCCGAGCAAGTAGACGGTCGTGCCGATCGTCGCGAGCTGGACGTGATGGCGTGCGACCGGCGCGTCGGGCAGCTGCGACCACGTGCCCTGCGTGGTGTCGTAAACGTCGACGCGGGTCGTGACCTGCAGCCCCGCCTCGACGCCGGTATCCCAGCCGCCCACGACGACGATCGATTGGCCGAGCGCCGCGACACCCGGCTCGAGCCGCGGTACGGGCAGGTTCGAGCCCATCGACCACGGCGACGCCGGGGCATCGAGCGGAATCGCTGCAGGCGCCTTGCAGGCAGCGACGAGCAAGATCGCGACGAGCCACGCCTTCACGACGTGCAGCATATGCCCAATTCGTGGTACGCAGCGGTCGCGATGGTGCGCCACCAGATCGTGATGAAGCGCGCGGAAACCGAGCTCACGCTCACGCTGCTCGACACGAAGCTCGTGATCCACGGCGGTGATACGCGGCTCGAGCAAGAGTTCGCGAGCACACCGGCGCTGGTCGAACACGCGCTGCGGGTCGTGAAGCTCCGCCAAGCCGAAGGTTTTCGCGTCACCGCCGAGCGCAAGGACGATCAGATCGTCATGCCGCCCGAGCCTGCCGCAGCGGAAGCCGAGAAGGCCGAGAAGGCCGAGAAGCCGGAAAGGGCGCCGAAGCCCGAGAAGCCGCTCGTCGTGCGACGTACGCCTGATTCCGAGTAACGCGTCATTTGCAGCGCCCGACGCGCTCCCACTGCGAGCTTCGACCCGGTCGCGAGCCGACCTTGCACGCCGACGACTCGGAGCAGCGGTACATTGCGTTGCCGACGACGGCCTGATCGCCTTCGTTGTACGTGCCGTCTGACTTCCAGTTCTCGTACGAGTGGCAGTCGACGCGCCAGCCGTCGCTCTCCTTGAACTCCTGCGCCTTGTAGCCGGTGCCGAGGAACTGGTACTCGCAGTTTTCGTCGTTGTCGAACACGAGCATCGCCTCGAGCCCCTGGCCGCTCGGGTTCATCTTCCCGGTGTTCGCCTTGAACGTCATCACGCCGCGAAGCGTGTTGATGTACTGCAGCGTCGCGTGCGCAGCGTCGTACTTCAGGACCTCGAGCACCTCGGGCGGTAGCTTGTCGACGGTCCACACGTAGCGAAGATCGACCTTGCCGTCGTCGGCGATCGCGCCGTCGAGGTGACCGATCTGCATGTCCTCGTAGTGATTGCCGTCGGCTTGGTCGGTGCTGAGGAACCACGGCAGCGTGAAGCGGCCGTTCTTGATGACGAGCTGCTTCAGCTCGGGGTCACGCGGGCAACGCCAGTCGCCGACGAGGGCTCGGCCGACGCCGTAGGTGCCGTCCCACTTCGGCGATGCCTTCGCCGGCAACGCCGCAGCCGGCATGTTCTGACCGGTGCATGCGCCGACGAACGCCCACTTCTGGACTTCGTGCACCTCTTGCTGCGTCAGCGGATCTTCGCCGGCTTTGCAGCCGTCGACGCAGCGATACAACCGGATCGGCTGACCCGGCACGCCGACGCGCGTGTAGTCGCCGGGACTGAACGAGCGTTTGTCCGTCCACAGCGCGACCGCGTACGCGCCGGAGTTGCAGCTCACGCTGCCGCCTTCGGCCGCGGCCTGCAACGACGCGCGATCTTCTTGCCACCACGTTTGGCAGGACCAGTGCTCGGAGTCGATGAGGACGCTGACTCGCCGGCCGTCGTGTGACGCCTCGAACTTCACCTTGAGCTGAAGCTTCGGCAGATCGGCGACCGGCTCGCTGGCGTCGCGCATGAACCGCACGAACGCCGCCGGCAGCGGACTGTCGAGCTTGACCGTCGTTTCGGCGAGCCCGCTCGGCCGTACGTTGCCTTCGATCCGACCGATCGTCGTTGCGCGCTTGCCGATCGTGACCTGCCACGCGATCGAGAACTGGCCGTTCTTGACGACCAGGTCCGATACCGCTTCCGGGCACGGCGGAAACGAGCCGTTCTGACCGCCTTTTTTATACGTGCGATCCCACGCACTCGCGTCGTCTGCCACGGCAGCCGGAGCGAGGATGCACACCACCGCGACGCACAAGACCAGGCGCATGAAACCGATCATGCTGATGTACGGCGGCAGTTGGCGCCGTTTTGCACAAAAATCGTTACGCCGGCCTGATCATGCTGGATAGACCATCTTGAACGCGTGCGCCCAGTCGTTGCTGCGGAACCCCGGGATACACCACAAGATACACAGCGACTCGATCGGCCGCGCCGCCTCGACACCGCCGCAGTCGAGCGTCTCCCAGCCGAGCTGCGTGAGGATCTGGGCCGTCTGTGACTTCGCCCCCGCGTCGTTGCCGCAGATGAACATCGTCGGCGTCGCCGACGTTTTCGGGTTCACCATCATCGCGCTGCCGACCGAGTTGAACGCCTTTACGAAGTGCGCGGCCGGCGCGAGCTTCTGCAACCGCTCCATCAGCGATTCGTTCTGCGCCGTGAAGTAGTTGAGCACGCCGTTCGTCGGCGGCCCGTCGGCGATCGGATTCGTCGAATCGATCACGAGCTTGCCGGCGATCGCGCTCGCGATCGACGTGACGATCGCTTCGGCGGCGCTGCCTTTGACGGCGAGCACCACGGCGTCGCCCCACGCGGCCGCTTGTTCGAACGTGCCTTTGGCGTAGTCGCCGGCGCACTTTTGTGGCTCGCGCGAGCCGCGCATCACCGCGTGGCCGTGCTTCGCGAAGCCGGCGCTGAGCGTGTCGCCGACGACGCCCGAGCCGAGGACGGCGATCTTCATGGGACCATCTCGAGCATCTTGTTGAGCCAGTCGAGCGATTTGTGCCACGCGTCTTCCGCCGCCTGCGGGTTGAACACGTCGGCGCGATCGTACGAGTGGAATCCGTGCTTCGCGCCTGGCCACACGACGGTCGAGTGCCGCGAGTGCGACTTCTCGAGCGCGTGCTTGATCGCGGTGCGATCATCCTCGCCGATGCTCTGATCTTCGCCGCCGAAGTTGACGAGCGTCGCCGCTTTGATCGTCTCGAGCTTGTGGACGAACGGCTTCAAGTTGATGCCCGGCCGCTCGTTGACGACGCCGCCCGGATAAAACGCGACGACCGCAGCGACGGCGGTGGTCACGCCGCCGAGCAGCGCGGCGAAGCCGCCGACGCAAAAGCCCATCGTCGCGAGCCGGCGCGGGTCGACGTCGGTGCGCGCGCGCAACCACGCGACGGCGGCGCCGACGTCTTCTTCGAGCGTGTCGTTGGTCAGCGCCGTGAAGTGCGGCTGAATTTTCGGCCACTCGCCGTACGGCAAATCGAGGTGCGTGCCGGTGCGGTGAAAGATTTCGGGCGCGACCGCGACGTAGCCTTCGTCGGCCAGTCGATCGCACACGCTGCGGACGTATTCGTTGACGCCGAACGCTTCCTGGATCACGACGACCGCCGGATACGGTCCGCCGCCATCGGGCTCCGACAGGTACGAATGCATGTGACCATCGCTGGTCGGGATCTCGATCCACTTGCTCGCCATGCGCGCACGATACAATAAGCAGCACGTGCGACGGCTCTCGCTCCCGCTGATCATCGGCTTGGTGATGCTCGTCGCGTGGCAGTTGATTTCAGCTGCCGGATGGTTTCCGACGGGCACGGTACCGTCGCCGCTCGAGGTCGCGCGCGCGTTCGGCAGCGAGCTCGCATCGGGGCAATTGCTCGACGACGCGGTCGCGTCGCTGTTTCGTGTCGCGTGGGGCTTTGTCGGCGCGGTCGTGACGTCGGTGCCGCTCGGGCTCGTCGTCGGGCGCAGTGCGACCACGCGCGCGGCGTTGCTGCCGTGGATCAACTTCTTCCGGTCGCTGTCGCCGATCGCGTGGATCCCGTTCGCGATCATCTGGTTCGGCGTCGGCGATCCGCCGGCG
>DASXEF010000658.1:0-4817 GCA_036490255.1 Kofleriaceae bacterium | reverse complement strand
CGACTTCATCGCGCCGCCGATGGTCGCCAACGACGCGCCGACGGTGGTCGTCGCGGTGATCGACACCGACCGCGGCGAGCTCGCGTGCACGCTCGATCCCGAGCACGCGCCGCATGCCGTCGCGAACTTCCGGCGCTTGGCGGAGAAGCACTTCTACGACGGCCTGACGTTTCACCGCGTGATCCCGGGCTTCATCATTCAAGGTGGCGACCCGCACGGCGACGGCACCGGCGGACCCGGCTACGAATTCGCCGACGAGATCGTGCCGGTGCTGCACTTCGATCGCCCGGGCGTGCTCGCGATGGCGAACCGCGGCCCCAACACGAACGGCAGCCAGTTCTACATCACCGACGGTCGGGCCCAGTACCTCGAATCTCATCAGACGATCTTCGGCATGTGCGGCAACACCGACGTCATTCACGCGATCGCGACGGCGCCGCGCGATGCGCGCGACCGGCCGCTCGAGCCCGTCGTGATCCGCAGCATTTACATTCGCTGAGCGATCGCCGATAGTCTTTGCACGACGCCAGCCACTCGGCTGGCGTTCGTGTTTTCGGCGCGAAAGGAAACGTCATGCGCGAGATCTGGCTGAACAACTTGTACGCGACGTCGAGCGGCGACGGCCCGGCCGTCATCTTCCTGCACGGCGGGCTCGCGACGCACGCCGCATGTCAGCCGTACGTCGACGCGCTCGCACCACGGTTCACCGTGATCACGCCCGATCTGCGTGGCAGCGGTCGCTCGCACGATGCCGGCCCGCTGTCGTGGGATCAGCTCGCCGACGATGTCGTCGCGCTCGCAGCGCATCTCGGGCTCGCGCGATTCGCCGTCGGCGGCGTGTCGATGGGCTCCGGCGTCGCGGTGCGCGTCGCGCTGAAGCACCCAGCCGTCGTATCGGCGCTCGTCGCGATCCATCCCGCGTTCGCCGGTGCCGATGTCGGGCTCGCGCCCGCACAAGCCGCCGCGATGCAGGCGATGGATGCCGCCGGCAGTCGCGCGCCGCGCGAAGGCGTCGAGGTCCTGCTGCCGCTGTTCGACGCGATGCCTGCGCCGATCCGCGAGCGCGCACGCGCGATCATCGCCGGCTACGATCCCGCAAGCGTCGCGGCGACGACGAAGTTCCTGGCCGGTGGCGGCCAGCCGTTCGAGCGCGGCGAAGATCTCCGCGCGATCGACGCGCCGACGTTCGTCGTCCCCGGCGTCGATCCGACGCACCCGGCCGAATTCGCCGAGATCTATCGCAACCACATTCGGCGCTGCACGATCGGCAACGTCTCGCAGCTCGCCGAGTTCTTAGCGAGCTAGCGACGCGAGCTCGGCGGTCGAGAAGAAGAACGCGATCTCTTCTTTGGCGGTCTCCGCCGCATCCGAGCCATGGACGGCGTTGCGCTCGATGTTGGTCGCGAAGTCCTTGCGGATCGTGCCGGCGTCGGCCTTTTCCGGGTTCGTCGCGCCCATCACCTGGCGGTTCTTGGCGACGGCGTTCTCGCCTTCGAGCACCTGCACGACGACCGGGCCTTCGGTCATGAACTTGACGAGGTCGCCGTAGAACGGGCGGTCTTTATGGACGGCGTAGAACGCCTTCGCCTGCGCGTCGCTGAGCCGCACCATCTTGGATGCGAGGATGCGCAGGCCGGCCGCCTCGAGCTTCGCGGTGACACCGCCGATCGCGTTCTTCGCGACGGCGTCGGGCTTGATGATCGAAAACGTGCGTTCGATTGCCATTTGCGGCGGACCCTAGTCGAAACCCGACGAGGTTTCAACCAGTTCACGAGCTCGTCGCCGATGTAGCGCCGCCGCGCTTCGTCGCTCGATGCCGACGATCGATCGGATTGTCAGTCTGACAATCGGTCGATGGATGCGATCTCGCATCTCGCCGGTGTCGCGCTAGCATCGGACCGTGCCCGCGATCATCGCCTCGCATCGCTCCGAGCTCGAGCGTTACTACACGTGCCCGCGCTGCAACGCCAAAGGCGAGGCGAGGCTCGTCGCCGTTGGCCACAGCGTGTGGGGCGGAGCGTCGCTGATCGGCATCTTTGCGAACCTGTCGATGTTCCGCTTCGGCCGGCTCGCCGATGCCGCGCGTGGCGGCAACGCGCAAGACGAAGCCGAGTTTCGCGCACAGCGCGATGCCGACCGCATGCTCGCATTGTTGCGCTGCCCGAGCTGCCACAAGCGGCCGTTGATGACGTTCGTGTGGCCGGTGATCCGCGTGATCGGCTACGCGATCGGCGGCGCGTTGCTCGCCGTGTGCGCCGCGATGTTTCACCTCTCGATCGCGCCGTCGATCGCCGCCGGTGTGTTTGCGGTGATCGCCGTCGTCGGCGAGCTCGGGCGGTTCTCGCGCGTGCGCAAGACGGTGACCGTGAGGCTCGCGAACGCGCCGGCGCAGCTGCCGGAGCCGCGTCCGGTCGTCGTCGCGCCGGCGTCGGCGCCGGCGGAGCCGAGCGACGAGCCGTCGATCTTGGGTTAATTACTGCCGGTCGCGCGCTCGAGCGGGCCGATTGCAGAGCCCTTCGCCGCGACCGGCGGCGTGCAACACACGACGTCGCTCGGCCCGTCGCAATAGCCGTGATAGACGACGCCGCTGCAGGTGCGCGTGCATTCGCCGCGGAGCGTCTGACCGGACGAGCTGTCCCAGACCTCGCACGCCGGGCCGTGCACCGCGTCGACGTGGCAGTTGTCGAGCATGACGCCGTGAAACAGGTAGCCGTTGCCGTTGCCGTGGAGCGTGACGCGCGATTCGCGATCGAGGTCGAGCAGCAGCGGATCCGCGACGGCGAACGTGCACGTGATGCCTTTGCTGCCTTCGGTGCGGAGCGTGACGACCGCGTGGTCGGCGAGGTCCTTGCTGATCTTGTCGACGACGCCGCTGACGTGCACGACCTTGTGGAGGTACAGCGAGTCGGCGCGGACCTCGTTCGCGCGATACGCGGCATCGAGGTCGACCGCAGTGACCGGCAGCGCGTCGTCGAGCGCCGCCGAACCAGATCCGGCCGACGGCGCAGCGGGATTCGGACGGCCGAGCGCGATCGCGAGGATCACGAGCCCACCGAATCCAACCCCAGCGTACGCGTAGATGCGGCGCATCTAGCTCGACGATAGACGATCTTCTCAGCCGTCGAGCTCGGGATAGTGGCGGAAGATGCCGGTCTCGTTGAACGGGATCCGGCGCTCGCTCGCGAGATACGCGGCGATGCGCGGCCGTTTCGCGACGGCGTCGCGCAGCGCGAGCACGCGTTTGATCTTCGCGTGCTGCTTCTTCAGCGCTTTCGGAAACGCGTACTGCAGCCCTTCGACGACCTGAAACACCGCGAGGTCGGCGTAGGTCACGCTGCGACCGACGAGCACCTTGCCGTTGTCCTGCAACACGCTCTCGATCCAACCCAAAAATTTCGGCATGCGCGATTTGCGAAATCCGGCCGCCGCTTGCTTCGCCGCCGGCTTTTGCTTCTCGTAGGCGACGTCGGCCCACAGCGGATGGTGCGTGTCGTGGGCTTCTTTGACGAGGTCCGCCACCGTCAACGCGATCGTCGACGCGAACTGCGCACCGTGCTCCGACGCCGCCGGCGCCAGGCCGTGACGCTCGGCGAGCCAGCGCGTGATGTTCGCGGTCTGCGCGACGACGATCTTGCCGGCGCGCAGGAACGGCGGCGCGAACGGTTGGACGCCGTCGATGCCGTGCGCGAGCGCGCTCATCATGCGCTTCATGCCGCCCGGCTCGCGTGCGACGTCGACGTAGTCGGCGCCCGCATCTTCGAGCACGAGGCGCACGAACTCGCCACGGCCTTGCAGGCCCGGCCAATAAAATAGCTCGTAGGTCATACGAGCCGAGTTTGCACGATCTATGCGAGCAGCTTCGCGAGCGTCGAGCCCATCTCGGCGGGAGTCGGCGCGACGGTAATTCCCGCGTCTTTGAGCGCGGCGATCTTGTCGCTCGCCGCGCCTTTGCCGCCCGAGATGATCGCGCCGGCGTGACCCATGCGCTTGCCCGGAGGCGCGGTCTGGCCGCCGATGAAGGCGCCGACCGGCTTCTTGACGTTGTCTTTCACGAACTGCGCGGCGCGCTCCTCGGAGTCGCCGCCGATCTCGCCGATCATGAAGATCGCGGACGTGCCCGGATCGTCGTTGAACAGCTTGAGCGCGTCGATGAAGTCGGTGCCCTTGACCGGATCGCCGCCGATGCCGATCGCGGTCGACTGACCGAGGCCGATCGACGTCAGCTGGTGCACGATCTCGTAGGTCAGCGTGCCGGAGCGCGACACGACGCCGACGTTGCCGGGCTTGTGAATGTAGCCGGGCATGATGCCGATCTTGCACTGACCCGGCGTGATCACGCCCGGACAGTTCGGGCCGACGAGCACGACGTGCGGGTAGTCGCGCTCGAGCACGTACTTGACCTTGACCATGTCGCGAACCGGAATGCCCTCGGTGATCGCGACGACGAGGTCGACGCCGGCCGCGGCGGCTTCGAGGATCGAGTCGGCGGCGAACGGCGGCGGCACGTAGACGACCGACGCGTTCGCGCCGCGCAGCCGCACGGCTTCTTCGACGGTGTCGAACATCGGGACGTGCTCGAGCCCGGCGACTTTCGCGCCGCCTTTGCCCGGCGTGACGCCGGCGACGACGTTGGTGCCGTACTCGACCATCTGCTTGGCGTGGAATGCGCCGGCCGAGCCGGACATGCCTTGAACGACGAGCTTCGTGTTGTATCCGACGAGGACGCTCACTTCGAACCTCCGGCAGCCGCGACGACTTTCTTGGCGCCATCGGCCATGTCGGCCGCCGCGACGATGTTGAGCTTGCTCTCGGCGAGC
>DASXEF010000618.1:0-2502 GCA_036490255.1 Kofleriaceae bacterium | reverse complement strand
CGGAATGCGCCCGCGCGACTGCCGCGAGGCGCTCGTCCCACTGCAATGCGGGCAAACCGGCGGCGACGCGATCGTGGTTCGTGAGCTCGAACAGGCGCTGTTCGGCCTGCGTCGTCGACGTGACATCGCGATCGTCGATCGTCGGCGCGACGGTCAGCGACGCCGGCGGATCGCTGCCGCACCAGATCGGAAAGTTCGCGAGCACCGTCGAGCCCGCGGTATCGGCGGCGCTGATCTCGACTTCTTGACGGCCGACGTGCGCGCCGCACGCGACGTTGGCCTTGAACGCTCCCGAACGGCCGAGCACGAGCGCGAGCCGCTCGGTCGTGCCGTCGTCGCGCGTGACGAAGACTTCCGGTTCCTTGAAGCGGCTATCGACAACCGCGTCGAGCGTGACGCTGCCGGCTTTCGGCAGCGCGCGCGGGATCGGCGACGTCGTCACGCCCGAGCCTTGCAGCGCGAACACGATCGCGCCGGTGCCGTCGGCGTTGCGCTTGACCGCGCCGATGCCGACGCGCGCGGTCGCGCCGTCCCCGAGGATCTCCGCCATCCGCGGCGCGAGCTGCGCGACGATGTCCTTCGGCGCGTCGACGTCGCCCCACACGACGAGCAAGTGCGGCGACGGCTCGATGATGCCGTTGCGCTGCAGCGCGAACTCGACGAACGCGTAGCTGACGACGCCTTCTTCCGGCACGATCTGCGCGAGCTCGGCGCACGCGCGATACAGCCGCGCGTCGGCGACCGGCGTCGGTACGTGCGCTTGCCCCGCGGCCGTGCGCAACGCCGCCAGCATCGCGTCGCTCAGCGGCGATTTCGGCGGCGCTGCGAGCGGCTCGTTGTAGCTACGGACCGCGTCGTTGGCCGGCGCGAACGTGACCGGCGCGAGCGACTGCGCCGGCGGGGGAGCCGCGCTGCCCGTTCGCCAGCTCGGTTGCGCGCCGATCGTATGCGGCGGTCCGCATGCGGCAGCGGCGATGATCACGACCGCGAGCGCCAGGCGCATCGCCGCCGATCGTATCACGGCTTCGCGGCAGTGCCCGCCGAGCCGACCGGCGCCGGGGCGATCGATCCGGCGTGATCGGCGAACACGACCGTCAGCATGCGATCGAGCGCGTGAAAGTCGCTCGCCGAGATCCGATTCCAGCTCGACGCGCCGCCTTCGGCTTGATGCGTACCGCCGGTCTTCTGATCGGACCGGATGATGTTGAGGTGCCAGCGATCGCCGACGTGCGGCGGCAGGTTCACCTTCATCGCGTCGTCTTTACCTTTGACCGCGGCCCACGGGATCTTGATCTCGACGTCCCAGCCGATGTCGGTGTCGCCGGGCTCGGTCGTGCCGCGCAGCTTCACGGCGGTGACCATCCCCGAGTCCCAGCTCTCGTCGCCGGGCTGCGCGCGCGTGTTCGGCCACCACTTGTCGAACGTCGCGTTGTTCGGGTTGACCTGCAGCTCGATGTAGCCGCGGCGATTGTTGTCGGCGTCGATGAAGATCTCGACCGCATCCGCTTTGTAGAGCGGATCGTCGTGCGTCTTGTACGGTGCCACGATGTCATTATCGAGCATCGACACGAACGCGTAGAGATAGTCGTCGTCCCACGTCAGCTTCGCCGTGGTCTTGCCGTTCGGATCTTGCGCGCCCTCGGCGGTGACGAACTCGCCCGATTGCGCGGCGCCGGCCCAGCCCGGATCGTTGGCGACGCCGTCGATCGTGATCGCGCCGCTGCCGCGCGGAATGTAGACGGTGCCCGGCGGCGGCGGCGCGTGTGCGAGATCGACTTGCAGCGTGCGCGCGACGACGAGATCTTGCAGCGTGTTCGAGCCGGTCGCCGGCATCCGCGCGTCGACGTCGTGGCCGCCGATTCGCGCGAGCCCGGCGTACAGCGTCGCGGTGTGCGATTTCCAATCGGGCCGCAGCACGAACGTCTGCTCGTCGCGGATGATCTCGCCGGCGTTCCAGCTCGCGACCGGATGGCCGAGCTCCATGTCGCTCGTGTCCAGGTTTTGAAAGTCGGCGCTATCGGGCGCGCCGCGCAGCTGCGAGACCACGCGCCAGCCCGGACCGGGCGGCACGGTGACGCGCCAGTACGACACGAGCTTGACGGTCGCGCCCGGAACGACCGGCTCGCGATCGATCGTCGTGCCGACGTAATCGACGCGACCGGCCAGTGACACGTCGACGTGCTGGACGTCGGCCGGTACCTGCTGGATCAGATTCGCCGCGACGTACTTGCGCTCGACCTGCTTGCCCTGCGGACCGGGCCCTTTGTCGACGCACGCGGCACACACCAGTAACAACAGCGCGCGGTTCATACGATCAGATCCGTCGCATCTTGGAACAGCGCGCGATTCTCTTTCTCGCGCGCGACGACGAGCTTCTTCACGGCCGCGAGCAGCTCGGGATGCTGCGTGGCGATCGCGTCGAAGTCGGTCTTCGCGAGCTTCAGCACGACGACGGGCTCGACCGCGACCACGTCGGCGACCGCCGGATCGCCGCTGACCAGC
>DASXEF010001001.1:0-13555 GCA_036490255.1 Kofleriaceae bacterium | reverse complement strand
GCGCGTGCCGGGCCGGCCGTCGAGCGCGGTCGTGTGCGGCCCCGGACGATCGCCATCCTCGACGGCGATCGCAGGCGACGCGTAACCGTAGCCGACCTTCATGTAGCCGAACATCCGGCGCATCCGCCACAGCGCGCCGAGCATGCCCGTGCGTTTCGGGATGGCGATGAGGCCGCCGTCGCCGCTCATCGACCCGGAGAGCTCGGCAACCGCACGCGCGACGGGCATGCGTTCGGACTCGTAGGTCGCGAGCAGCGCGTCGCCCGCCTCGCCGCGCAAGACGAGCGCGAGCTTCCACGCGAGATTGTGCGCGTCCTGGATCGCGGTGTTCGCACCGAAGCCGCCCCACGGCGGCATCGCATGCGCGGCATCGCCGGCGAGAAACACGCGGCCGTCGCGCATGCGCTCCGCGAGGCGCACCGCGGATTGCCACGGCGAGATGCCAAGGACCTCGACGGCGAGATCCGGAATGCCGATCGCCGCGCGCACGAGGTCCGCACAGCGTTCCGGCGTGAAGTCACTCGCACCGCCGCCCGCGCTCGGATCGTAGGAGATGTGAATCACCCAGCGGCTCGCATTGTCGAGCGACGCGATCAGCCCGCGAACGCGCGGGTTGTCGACGAGGCACATGCTGAATTCGCGGCCGTGGACGAGCGCGGCGAGGTCCGCGCGAAACAACACGTTGAGCTGATGGCCGTACGTGCGCGAGCCACTGCGCGCGATGCCGAGTTGCTTGCGGACCGTGCTGCGCGAGCCGTCGGCCGCGATCAGGTAACGCGCACGCAGCGTGCGGCCATCGCTCAGCGTGGCGGTGACGCCGCCGGCGTCCTGCGCGAGCGAGACCAGCTCGGTGGAAAACCGCGCGTCGACGCCACGCGCGAGAGCGGCGCGCAACAGGATCGGCTCGAGCTCGTCCTGCGTGCAGCGCGCGGCCGATGCGGGGCTCGTGCGTGACGCGCCACCGCGCTTGGCACGTGCGCGCATCTTCCGGGTCAGCCAGCCGCCATCGCCGCGACGCGCGAGCACGTCGACGAGCGAGTCCCCGGCGTGGATCCCCATCGCGGGTGCGAGCCGCGCGCCGGCGGCGCGGATCTCGTCGGCGAGGCCGAGCTCGCGCATGAGCTCCATCGTTCGCGCGTTCACGCCGCGGGCGCGTGGATAGATGCTCGTGCCGGGCGAGCGTTCGACCAGGACCGACGAAACGCCGTGCTGCGCGAGGAACAGTGACGCCGACAATCCGGCCACGCCGGCGCCGACGATCAGGACAGCCGCGTCGATTTGCGATTCGTGCATTTGTTATAATTTTAGAGTTACTCTAGAATTTGGCAAGTGGGACTTCGTGAGACCAAGAAATCGAAGACACGCCTCGCGATCTCCGAGGTCGCGACGGCGATGTTCATCGAGCGTGGCTTCGACGCGGTGACGGTCGCCGAGGTCGCCGCAGCAGCCGAGGTCTCGCCCGCGACGATCTTCAACTACTTCGAGACGAAGGAAGACCTGTTCTTCGATCGCGAGGGCGAGATGATCGCCGCGCAGGCGCGCGTGATCAGCGAACGCGCGCCAGGCTCGACCATCGTCGCCGCGATCCACCGCCAGCTCCGCGCCGCGATCGATCACGAGCTGCCGGGCCTGATCGACCGCGACGTCGCGCGCTTTGTCGCGACCGTTCAGGCGAGCCCGGCACTGCGCGCACGTGCTCGGCTCGCGATCGAGAAGCTCGAGGCGAGTCTCGCCGCGGCGATCGCCGCCGACACGCGCGCGAAGCCCGACGACGCCACGCCGCGTCTCGTCGCCGGCATGATCGTCGGGATCGAGCGGGTGCTACTCGACGGACTGCGCGTGCATCTCGAGCGCGCGAGCTCGGCGGCAACGGTGAAGCGTGCGCTGCGCCGCGACTGCGACCGCGCGTTCGCGCTGCTCGAAGCCGGGCTCGGTTCGTACGGCGCGAAGCGCTAGCGCGAGCGTTTCGATTCCTCTTCGGCGGTGCGGCGCGCCCACGGAATCGCCTCGAGCCGCGGGAGTGGGATCTCGACGCCGCTGTCTTCGCTGAGGCCGTACTTGCCGGTGTCGATCTTCGCGAGTGCGTGCTCGACCTCGCCGAGGAGCTTCGCGTCGAACGCGCCGAGCTGCAGCGCCGAGTCTTGCTCGACCACGCGCTCGGCCATGTCGCCGATCTCGACTTCCGCGTCACCGACCGCCCGCTCGGTCGGCGACATGGATTTCTGCGCCGCGCGAAGCGCATCGCGCTTCTCGATCATCACGTGGCGCAACCGATCGACGTCCTTGGTAGAAAGTTTCATTGCGCAGAGTCTAGCTCACCGGCACGTAGATCTCGGTCAGCAGGTCGTTCGCCGCGGTCGTGCTCGGATCATTCAGATAGACCTCGTACGACACGCCGTCGGCGATCCGCAGGTCGTGGCCGGGAATCCAGCTGCCCATCAGCTGCGCCCACGTATCGCCGATCGTCGTGTACGGGCCGGCGTGGACGGTCTTCGCGTAGCGGCCCGCGCGCAACGTGTGCGCGTCGAGCCCGTCGGGCAGCGCGGTTCCCGCCGCAACGACGATGCCCGCGTCGCTGCGCAGCTCGTTCGCCGGCGTGGTTTGCGGATCGTCGTAGTAGATCGCGACGAGCTTCACGCCCGGAGCCGCGAACAGCCGCGCGCTCGCGGCCAGCGGGCCGAGGCGCTGAAACGCCTGGTTGATCTGATTGTACGGACCGACGTGGCGAACGCTCGCGACCGTCAGCTCGGGCATGGTTTCGATGGTGGCTTGCATGGTCGATGCTCCCGTGAACGTCAGGTGAACGTGGTTGAAATGGACGCCCGAGCTCGCGGCGAGCTCGATGCGATCGATGCGGTGCTCGCGAAATTCCGACGGCGAGCGTGCGTAAGCGCGGCGGAATGCGCGCGTGAACGCTTCGTGGGTCTCGTAGCCGGCGTCGAACGCGATCCGCGTGATCGCGCCGGCGCCCGCGAGCTGCGCCGCGGCGCGTTCGAGCCGGAGCCGGCGATGCATCTCGAGCGGCGTCTCGCCGACCATGCCGCGAAACACGTGATGGAAGTGCAGCGGTGAGAGTGCGGCGCCGCGCGCGAGCTCGTCGAGCTCGAGCGCTTCGTCGAGCCCGGCGGCGATGCGATCGATGGCACGCCGCACGGCCGTTTCGTAGAACGAACGCGTCGTCGGCTTCATGAGGTGACCGTAGTCAGTGCCGCGCGCGTGCGCTTGACCGCGATTGCGTTTTTCGCCGCCTCACGCGCGAGCGTGATCGCCGAGCAGCCACGTCTCCATCACGCCTTTGCCCTTGATCTCGACGGCGCCGCGCGGCATCAGCGGAAACTTGCCGTCGAGCAGGCGCCGGCACTCGCTGCTGACTTGGATCGCGCCGGGCACACCGGACGATTCCATGCGACTCGCCGTGTTCACCGTGTCGCCCCACATGTCGTAGACGAACTTGCGCTTGCCGATCACGCCGGCGACGACCGGGCCGCTATGAATGCCGACACGAATTTCGAGCGCTTCGCCGCGCCGCGTGTTGAGCTCGCGCACGACGCGAAGCATGGCGAGGCCCATCGCGGCCACGGCCTCGGCATGATCGACGCGCGGCTCGGGCAATCCGCCGGCGACCATGTAGCAATCGCCGACGGTCTTGATCTTCTCCAAGCCGAACTGGCCGGCCAGATCGTCGAAGCTACAGAACAGCTCGTTCAACATCGCGACGACGCTCTCCGGCGCGAGGCACGCCGACATCTTCGTGAATCCGACGATGTCCGCGAACAGCACGGTGACGTCGGCGAAGCCGTCGGCGATGGTGCCGCCGTGCGTCTTGAGCCGCAGCGCGATCGACGCCGGCAGGATGTTGAGCAACAGCTCTTCGGTGCGCGCGTATGCCTGATCGAGCCGCTCTTCGGCGATCAGCGTCGCGCGCCGCGCGTAGTGCGCGCAGGCCGCGAGCGTCGCGAACAAGCCGCCGAGCAAGATCGGCCGCAACAGCAGCGCTTGATCGGCGGTGATCGCCGGGCCGAGTTGAGGCAGGCGATCACCGACGACGACGACCGCGATCATGTCGACGCCGGCGAGCACCGAGAGCGCGAACATCCGCTTGCCGTGGTGGGGCGCGAAGACCATGAACGGCAACAGCGCGTGCAGCATGAAGAACAAGTGCACGTCGAAGCTACGACCTTCGACGAGCACCTGCGACACGACGAGGAGATGGCTGCCCAGGACGAGCCACGTGGTCGCGGCCGTGCGATGGCCGCGATGATTGAGCCACAGCGGCGGCAAGTAGCCGAGCGCATAGACGATCTGGAGCAGCGGATAGATCGCCGAGCCGGTGAGCACGAGCACGGGCGCGAATCCGAGCGTGAACATCGCGCCGAGCAGCGACACGATGTTGGTGAGCACGACGTAGCGAGCATCCGACGGCAGCATCGCGGGATCGCGACCGATGCGGATGACCCGAGCGAGTCCACGCGAGACTGATTCCACGTGCGCACTGTATCTCGCGCGTCGAACGTCGTGATCCGCGACGGACGGTGTGCGTGGTACCGTGATCACGATGGGCCGGTACATTCTATCGGCGGTCGCGCTTGCAGCCTGTTACGACCCGACGATCCAGCTCGGGGGCGTCTGCACGCCGCCCGACGGGGTCTGCCCGGCGGGACAGGTCTGCAGCGCCGAAGGCGTGTGCACGATGCCGGGTCGCGATGCGGCCGGCGAGGATGCGCCGCGCGACCCGGATTCGCGCGAAATCGATGCGTCGAGCGATGCCGGAATTCTACCGGCGTGGCGACTCGTGCAAGTCCACTCGACCACGGCGCCGTCGGGCGGCTCTCCATCGCTCGCGGTCACGCTCACGTCGACGCTGCCGGGTGACCTGCTCGTCGTCGGGATCCAGACCGCACCCGGCGCGACGATCACGAACGTGAGTGACGACGCCGAGAGCGCGTACTCCGCGATCGTTGGCTCGATGGCGAGCAATGCCACCGGCGACGGCGGCGTCGACATCTGGTACACGCCGTCGGCGAACGCGGGTGCCACATCCGTGGTCGCGACGACGAGCGATGCGATCTACGACGTCGTCGTTTGGGATTTCGCGACGGCACAGCCCTCGACGGTCGATGCCGTCAAAGCGCTATCGGATCAGGCGGCGTCGACGATGCCGATGGCTCCGCCGGTGACTACGGAACGTGCAGGCGAGCTCGTCATCGCGATCGCGATTTCGGCGGGAACCGTCACCGCGATTCAGACGGGCAACGAGTTCACGAACGACTCGAAGGCGAACGGCAACGGGTTTGCTCACCTCACCTCGGCGACGGCGGCTGCCGGCGATCACCAGGCGGCGTGGGATAGCAACAGTGCGACGTACTGCTCGACGGCGGTGGCGTTTCACGTCGGCGAGTAGGGCATCGTGCACGACGCCGGGCGCGGCATTGTGCATGTTGCACGACCCTGAACACATCTGATCGCTGGGTTGCGTCGCGGCATGCGCGATGCAAATCGGGCCGGCGTGATGTCCCTGCGCTTGGTCGCGATGCTCGGCGTGCTGCTCGTCGGTTCGGTAGTCGACGCGCAACCCGCATCCCCGCCGGAGCCCGAAGAGCTCGATCCGTTCTCGTTCGCCGACTTCACGTGGCAGAGCGGCAACGCGCGCACGAAAGACTCGCTGCTCGCGAGCAAGTACTTCACGGGCGAGCTCCGCATCGACGACTCGTTCAACTACAGCTTCAACCATCCCGCCGACGACACGATCGGCGGCTCGACGGAAGCGTGGCGCAGCGGCGAGAACCAGCTGACCCAGCTCGGCTTCGGCGGCGACTTCCACATGGACAACGTGCAGGCGCGCATGATGACGCAGTTCGGCCTGCTCGCGACGACGACGCCGCGCAACGACGCGAGCGTCGCCCGCGGCCAATGGGATCTCGACGACGCCTATCGCTACATCTCCGAGGCGTACGGCGGCTATCACTTCGGCGATCCGCATCGCGGCGTGAACCTCCAGGCCGGCTTGTTCATGAGCTACGTCGGGCTATGGAGCTACTACAACTTCGACAACTGGACGTATCAGCCGTCGTACGTGTCGTCGAATACACCGTGGTTCTTCAACGGCGCGCGCGTGCAGTGGTTCGCCAGCGATCGGCTGAAGATCGAGCCGTGGCTGATCAACGGCTGGCAGTCGTACGGCAAATTCAACAGCTTGCCCGGCGTCGGCGGTCAGGTGCGCTATGCGCCGACCGGCAATCTCATCTTCATCTTCAATCAGTACTTTCTCGGCTCCGACATCCTCGGCGATCCGGGCCGCCATCGCGTGCACACCGACGATTCGGTGCAGGTGAAGTGGTACGAGAATCCGCATCACTTCGTGTCGCGCATCGCGACGACGTTCACCGTCGACTTCGGGTGCGAGTACGGCGGCGGTGCGACCTGCAACACCGATACGACGACGGCCACGCATACCGGCACCGGCGTGCTGTTCGCGGGCTTCATGACGTACGTGCGCGCGTGGTTCGGCGAGCACTACGCGATGACGTACGGCGGCGGCGCGATCGACAACCCGGGCCGCTACCTCGTGCTGCTGCCGCCGATCAACGGCGCGACTGCAGCATCGGGAACGCCGTACTTCTCCGAGAATCCCGGTGACCCGTTCAAGGCGTGGGACACGCAGCTCACGTTCGACTGGATGCCGAGCCAGTTCCTGACGATCCGCGCCGAGTTTGTCTATCGCTGGGCGAACGTGCCGTACTTCAACGGCCCTGCCGGCATGACGCCGCCGGGCGGCAACCAAGGCGCCGCCGGCTCGACGGTCGCCGGGTGGTCGCCCGACCTCGTGCAAAGCGAACCGCGGATGAGCCTCTCGCTGCTGGTGAAGATGTGATCGACCTCGTTTTTATCCTCGTCGTCGTCGCGATGTTCGCGATGGCCATCGCGTACGCGTGGTCGCTCGATCGGATGTGACTGTATGTCGACTGAGTATCTGCTCGGCCTCGTCGTGACTGTGGTGTTGCTCGCGTATCTCGTGTACGCGCTGCTCAGACCGGAGCGATTCTGATGACGGTCAACGGTTGGCTCGAGATCGGCATCTTCTTCTTGGTGATCCTCGCGCTCACCAAGCCACTCGGCGCGTACATGTTTCGCGTGTTCGAAGGCGAGCGGCGGCCGTTGCCACGCGTCGAGCGCACGCTGCTGCGGCTATGTGGGCTCCGAGAGCCGAAGGAGCAAACCTGGCTCCAATACACGATCGCGATGCTGGTGTTTTCGGCGATGGGCCTCGTCGTCACGTATCTGATCCAGCGCACGCAGGCATCGCTGCCGTGGAATCCACAGCACCTCGCGAACGTGCCAGGCCCGCTCGCGTTCAACACCGCGTCGAGCTTCGCGACGAACACGAACTGGCAGGCGTACACGCCCGAGACGACGATGAGCTACCTGACCGAGATGGCCGGGTTGGCGTGGCACAACTTCACGTCGGCGGCGGTCGGCATCGGGGTCGCGCTCGTCGTCGCGCGCGGGTTGACACGACGTCCGGGTCCGGAGGGCAGCAAAGGCGTCGGCAACTTCTACGTCGATCTGATCCGCGCGCTCGTCTACGTGCTGCTGCCGATCTGCATCGTCGTCGCGATCGTCTTGGTGTCGCAAGGCGTGATCCAGAACCTCGCCGCGTATCACCAGGTGACGACGCTCGAGGGCGGCACGCAGCTCATCGCGCTGGGACCGGTCGCATCGCAAGAAGCGATCAAAGAGCTCGGCACGAACGGCGGCGGCTTCTTCAACGCGAACAGCGCACATCCGTTCGAGAACCCGAACGCGCTCACCAACTTCCTCGAGATGGTGCTGATCTTCGCGATCCCGGCGGCGATGACGTACACCTACGGCCGGATGGCGCGCGATCAGCGCCAGGGCTGGGTGCTGTTCGCGGCGATGTCCGTGCTGTTCTTCGCCGGCGTCGCGACCACGTACTGGGCGGAGTCGCATCCCAACGCGGCGATGCACGACCTCGCGGTCGCGACGTCGCCCGGCAACATGGAGGGCAAGGAAACGCGCTTCGGCATCGCCAGCTCCGCGTTGTTCGCGACCGTCACGACCGATGCGTCGTGCGGCGCGGTCAACAGCATGCACGACAGCTTCACGCCGATCGGCGGCATGGTGCCGATGGTCAACATCGCGCTCGGCGAGGTCGTGTTCGGCGGCGTCGGCGCGGGGCTGTACGGAATCTTGGTCTTCGTCGTGCTCACCGTGTTCATCGCCGGATTGATGGTCGGCCGCACGCCCGAGTATCTCGGCAAGAAGATCGAAGCGCGCGAGATGAAGCTGGCGATGCTCTACATCTTGGTGTTCCCGCTGATCATCCTCGGGTTCGCCGCGTGGGCATCGGTCGCGAGCTACGGCACGTCGTCGCTGAACAACGCCGGACCGCACGGGCTGTCGGAGATGCTCTACGCGTTCATCAGCGGCGCCGGCAACAACGGCTCGGCGTTCGCGGGGCTGAACGCGAACACGAATTTCTGGAACGTCGCGCTCGGCATCGCGATGCTCGCAGGCCGCTTCTTCATGATCGTCCCCGCGCTCGGCATCGCCGGCGCGATGCTCGGCAAGAAGACGGTCGTGCCCGGACCGGGCACGTTCCCGACCACCGGCTGGCTGTTCACCGGGCTGCTCGTCGCCGTCATCGTGATCGTCGGCGCGCTGACGTTCTTCCCGGCGATCTCGCTCGGCCCGGTCGTCGAGCACTTTCAAGCGATGCACGGCGAGGTGCAGTGATGACGGCCCACGCCAAGGTCTCGATGTTCGACGCCGCGATCATGCGCGTCGCGGTCAAAGCCAGCTTCACCAAGCTCGATCCGCGATTGCTCGCCAAGAACCCAGTGATGTTCGTCGTCGCGATCGGATCGCTGCTGACGACGGCGCTGCTCGTGCGCGACCTGGTCTCGCCGTCGGCCGGCGCCGAGCAGCTCTGGTTCACCGCCGCCGTCACGGTGTGGCTGTGGTTCACGGTGCTGTTCGCGAGCTTCGCCGAAGCCGTCGCGGAGGGTCGCGGCAAGGCGCAAGCGGACGCGCTGCGGAAGATGCGCAAGGACACCGTCGCGCGCCGCGTCGTCGACGGTACGACCGAAGTCATCTCGGCGGCGCAGCTGCGCAAGGACGACCTCGTCGTGATCGAAGCGGGCGAGCTGATTCCGGGCGACGGCGAGATCACGGAAGGCATCGCCTCGGTCGACGAATCGGCGATCACCGGCGAGTCCGCGCCGGTGATTCGCGAGTCGGGCGGCGATCGCTCGTCGGTGACCGGCGGCACCAAGGTGCTATCCGACAAGATCATCGTCAAGATCGGCGCGAATCCGGGCGAATCGTTTCTCGACCGCATGATCGCGCTCGTCGAAGGCGCGGCGCGGCAGAAGACGCCGAACGAGATCGCGCTGCACATCTTGCTCGTCGGGCTCACGATCGTGTTCTTGCTCGTGTGCGTGACGCTGGTGCCGCTCGGCATTTACTCCGGCGTGCACTTGAGCGCGACGCGCATCGTGGCGCTGCTCGTGTGCTTGATCCCGACGACGATCGGCGGCCTGCTCTCGGCGATCGGCATCGCCGGCATGGATCGGTTGATGCGCAAGAACGTGATCGCGATGAGCGGTCGCGCGGTCGAGGCGGCGGGCGACGTCGACGTGCTGCTGCTCGACAAGACCGGAACGATCACCCACGGCAACCGGATGGCGAGCGAGCTGATGCCCGCCGCCGGCGTGCGCATCGAAGAGCTCGCCGAAGCCGCGATGCTGTCGAGCCTCGCCGACGAGACGCCGGAAGGCCGCTCGATCGTCGCGCTGGTCAAGGACAAGCACGGCCTGCCACCGCGCGAGCTGGTCGGCGCGACGTTCATCGCGTTCTCGGCGAACACGCGGATGAGCGGCGTCGACTTGCCCGACGGGCGCAGCGTTCGCAAAGGCGCGGTCGATGCGGTGAAGACCTACGTGGGCACGCTGCCCGACGACGTCGACGAGGCCGCGAAGAAGATCGGCGATACCGGCGGCACGCCGCTCGCGGTCAGCGACGGCAACCGCGTGCTCGGCGTGATCCACCTCAAGGACATCGTCAAGCAGGGCATTCGCGAGCGCTTCGGCCGGTTCCGCGCGATGGGCATCCGCACCGTGATGATCACCGGCGACAACCCGCGCACCGCGAAGGCGATCGCGACCGAGGCCGGCGTCGATGACTTTCTCGCCGAAGCGACGCCCGAGACCAAGATGAACCTCATCAAGGCCGAGCAAGCGAAGGGCAAGCTCGTCGCGATGACCGGCGACGGCACCAACGACGCGCCGGCGCTCGCGCAGGCCGACGTCGGCGTCGCGATGAACACCGGCACGCAGGCCGCCAAAGAAGCCGGCAACATGGTCGACCTCGAGTCGGATCCGACCAAGCTGCTCGAGATCGTCGAGGTCGGCAAGCAGCTGCTGATGACACGCGGCTCGTTGACGACGTTCTCGATCGCCAACGACGTCGCGAAGTATTTCGCGATCCTGCCGGCGATGTTCATGGGCGTCTATCCGCAGATCGCGCCGCTCAACGTGATGAACCTCGCGTCGCCGCTCTCGGCGATCCTCGCGGCGGTGATCTTCAACGCGATCATCATCATCGTGCTGATCCCACTCGCGCTGCGCGGCGTGAAGTATCGACCGCTCGGCGCGGCGCTGATCTTGCGGCGCTCGCTGCTCATCTACGGTGCCGGCGGCGTGATCGCGCCGTTCGTCGGGATCAAGCTGATCGACCTCGCGCTGTCTGCGATCGGAGCGGTGTAGTCATGGAGACGTTCGTCGTCGCGTTTCGCGCCACCCTCGTGACGCTGGTGCTGACCGGGATCGCCTATCCACTCGTCGTCACCGGCGCCGCGCAGGTCGTGTTCCCGCACCGGGCCGACGGCTCGATCGCCGTCGACGACAAAGGCCGCGAGGTCGGCTCCGAGCTGCTCGCGCAGGGCTTCGCAGATCCGGCGTACATGCATCCGCGGCCGTCGGCGAATAGCTACGACGCGGCGAATTCGGGCGGCACGAACCTCGGCACGACGTCGAAGAAGCTCCGCGACGGCGTGGTCGACCTCGTCGCGACGTATCGCCGGGACAACGACGTGCCGGCCGGCACGCCGATTCCCGCCGACGCGGTCAGCCGCTCGGCGAGCGGCCTCGATCCCGACATCTCGCCCGAGAATGCTCGGCTGCAAGCGCCGCGGATCGCAAAGGCACGCGGCGTGACCGTCGATCGCGTGGAGGCGATCGTCGACGAGCACGTGAAGGGTCGCGAGCTCGGCTTCCTCGGCGAGCCGCGCGTCAACGTGCTCGCGCTCGACCTCGCGCTCGATCGCAGCTTCGGTGCACCGCGCATCGCCGCGGCGACGGCGCGATGATCGCACACGCGCACTTCCGCACGAGCTATATGGATGGTCGTGCAACCGAAGCTCGCCCTCGCGATCGCGCTCGCCGCGTGCGGTGGCGCGAAATCGCCATCGCCGGCTCACGAGCAAGTCGGCCCGTCGGCGGCGGCGACGTACGTCGGATCGCTCGCGTGCCGGCCGTGTCACGCGCAGATCTACGACCGCTGGAAGGTCACGCCAATGGCCAACGTCGTACGCGATCCGCGCGAGCACCCGGAAGCCGTCATTCCAGACTTCACGAAGCCAGATCCGCTGCTGACGTTCACGCTCGCCGATGTCGCGCTCGTCTACGGCAGCCGATGGAAGCAGCGCTACTTCAAGCGCGTCGGCAACGACTATGCGCCGCTGCCGGCGCAATGGGACGTCACGCACGGCGGCTGGAAGCCCTATCACGTGCCCGACACCGCGGACTGGTGGGTTCAGTTCTATCCGCAGGACAACATGGAGCGACCGACCAGCGCGCTCTGCGACGGCTGTCACTCGGTGAACTACGACGTGAAGACGAAGACGGTCACGGAGTGGAACGTCGGCTGCGAGCGCTGTCACGGACCGGGCTCGGAGCACTCGCGCGCGCCGACGAAGACGAACGTCTTCAATCCCGCAAACATGGACCCCGTCGCGGCGAACGACGTGTGCATCCAGTGCCACTCGCAGGGCCGGCCGCTCACCCCGCCGAGCCCCGGCAACGCGTTCGACTGGCCGGTCGGCTATCAGGTCGGCCTTCGGCTCGCCGATTACTGGCAGCTCGAACCGCACATGCTCGGCGAGACGACGTTCACGCATTTCGCCGACGGCACCGCGCACAAGAACCGAATGCAAGGCAACGACTTCGTGCAGAGCGAGATGTACTTGCACGGCATCCGCTGCTTCAGCTGCCACGACTCGCATGGCACGAACAATCCGGCGCAGCTCGTGGTTCCGACGAACGAGGTCTGCAGCCAGTGCCACAGTCCGGGTGGCGACGTCGGGCCACGTGCGAAGACGCTCGAAGCGCACACACATCACCGCGCAGACTCGCCGGGCAGCCAGTGCGTGGCGTGTCACATGCCGAAGATCGAGCAGACGCTCGGCGACGTGATGGTGCGTAGCCACACGTTTCGGTTCATCACACCGTCGTCGAACATGCCGAACCCGTGCACCTCGTGTCACGTCGACAAGCCGACGTCGTGGGCGACCGCCGCGTTGCGGACGTGGACCTCGGAATCACCGTGGCGCGTGACGCCGTAGGCTAACGCCGAGCGCACGCGTCGCAGAGGCCGCGCACGTGCACTTCGACCTCGCCGAGCGTTCGCTCCGCGCGACCGACGAGCTTCATCCCCGGTAGGCACGAGATCGTGCCGCAGCCGGTGCACACGAAGTGCGGATGGCGCCGCGCGTGCGACGTGTTGGCCGCGCGCTCGAAGCGCCACGTGCGATCGCCGTGGTTGACGCGATGAACGAGCCCGGCGCGCGCGAGATCGAGCAGGTTGCGATACACCGTCGAGCGTTCCTGATGGCGTGCGCGCATCCGGTCCGAGATGTCGCCGTGCGAGAGCGGCGTCGCGCTGTCGACCACGACACGCAGCACGGCGATGCGCTGCAACGTCGCGCGCAGGCCGGCGCCGCGGATCGCAGCGCGAAGCTCGTCGTGGGTCACTGCGCCGGAGTGATCATCGGATCGTAGAACGGATCCGATGCGTTCTGGCCGACGATGTAGCAGAGCCCGTTCGCGTCGAGGTGCGTCTGCGATTGCGCGGAGAACGCCATGAACGCGGACACGCCCGAGATGTTCGCTGCGGGCACGCCGTCGAGATCGAGCGTGACCTGGCTCGGGTTGGTCTGATCGCTCGTGAACGTGCCGGTCGGGTTGGTCAAGTACGGCGCGCGGTCCGGCAGCGCCGTGCCGTCGGCGAATGTCGTCGCGAGCGGCTTGTCGGCGAGCGAGCCGAGATCGAGCGGCGTCGTGTTGGTGTCGGAGCCCGCCCACGCCGCGATGTAGTCCATGCGCAGCGGTGTGCCTTCTTGTTTGAGCTTGTCCCAGAACACATGGTCGGTGTGAATGGTGACCTGCGCGACCGTCGCGCCGTTCGTATTCGGCTGCACGCCGCGATTCGCGAGGTTCGCTTCGTCCATGTCGCCGTTGAACGGGTTGATGCAGTTGAT
>DASXEF010000556.1:0-14948 GCA_036490255.1 Kofleriaceae bacterium | reverse complement strand
CGCGGCGACAAACGCGTCGGTCTTGCGGTCGTCATCGATAAAACGCTCGACGAGGCGCGCGCGACGCAACGCGGCTTGTTGGAGGTCGCGCACGGCGCCGTCACTCAGCTCCGCCTCGATGCAGCCGAACACCGACGCGCTCATCGCGATGTAGCCGAGCTGCTCGACGCCGACGACCTCGATCGCTTCTTCGATCGAGCACGTGGGTCTCGGATCGTCGAACCACGCGTTGTTCACGAGCTGGAGGATCTTGGCGCACATCGCGGGATCGCTTGCGATGATCGAGTACACGTCGAGCTGGCTCGCCTTCGGCGCGGCAAGCTTCGCCGAGAGCGCGTGATACACGTCCGGCGGCGACGGCAGCTTGTTCAACCGCCCGATCAGCGGTTTCAGTGCCGCATCGCCGTCCAGCGAACCGAGGTTCATCCCGCGCTCGACCGCGCCGCGCAGCGTCTTCGCGTTGCACGGCTTGTTGAGGAGCTGGTGAATCGCCGGCATCGCACGAGTCAGCGTGTCTTGCTCCGCGTAGCCGGTCAGCATGACGCGAACGACCGCCGGGAACTCGTCGCGGATCGTCGTGAGCAGGGTGGCGCCGTCCATGCCCGGCATCCGCATGTCGGAGACGACGACATCGAACGGATTCCGACGCATCTCGGCGAGAGCCTCTTCGCCGCCACCGACGAAGACGATGTCCCACCGTTTGCGGTCGCGCCCCAACAGCGCGCTGAGCCCAGCGCGCATCGACGGCTCGTCGTCGACGAACAAGACACGTTGCTTGGGCGCAGCTTCGCTCACGCGAGCCAAATCGGCCGGCGAGCGCGAACGTGTACGTCAGGACGCAATCGCGATTGCCGCACGCGCGTGAGGGAAATCGATCCGGAGCTTGGTCCCGAGCCCGCGCATGCTCTCGATCGCGATCGAGCCGCCCAGCGCCCGTGTGGCTTCGCGCAGTGCGCCCATCCCGATGCCGCGGCCGGACAGCTCTGTCACGATTGCTTTCGTCGACAGGCCATCTGCAAACAACGCTGCCTCGAGATCGGTGTGGGTCGTGGAGGGTAGGTCGAGCTTACGTGCGCGGTCGCGCACCACGTCCCAATCGATGCCGGCGCCGTCGTCTTCGACCTCGACGACCACGCGCGTCTCGTACTCGACGGTACGTAGCCAGATCGAACCTGCGGCGGGCTTGTTCGCGTGCTCGCGAACGTCGTTCGGCTCGATCCCGTGGTCGATCGCGTTTCGAACCGCATGGACGAACGCGGTCCAAAACGGCGCCCAGCGCACCCGATCGAGACGGACGTCGTTGTCTTCGATGTGAATTGCGACGGCGGGCTTGTCGAGCCGCTCGGCGATGCTTGCCGCCTGCTCCGCGAGGTGCCGCAAGCGCAGCGTGGTCGGCTCGAGCTTGTATCGTGCGAGCAAGCGAGCGACTCGTGGGGACTCGCTCGCGGCGATCTCGAGTGCTTCGACTTGGCCGCTATCGAGCTCGAGCCGGGCTGCGCGCTCGCCGAGCAGGCGCCGGACTTCGCCGACGATGAGCTGCCACTGATTCGCCAGAGCGTCATACGCGCCGGCCCACGGCAGCGCTTGGAGCTCGTCGATCCGGTCCTCGAGCGAATGACACGTCCGCGCGATGCTCGCGAGGCCGAACAACGCCGCGTTGCCTTTGAGCGTGTGAATGATCCGTTTCACCAACACGAGATCGGTCGTGTCGGGGCGGCGCAGCACGTCGAGCATCGAGGTCGTCTCGTCGACGAAGCTCTCGAGGCCGCGGCGGTCGGCGAGCATGCGCTCGAACAACACCATGATCTCGCGGCGCTGCTCTTCCGCTCGCTCGCCGGCGAGCTCGGCGGTGATATCGGTAACCACGACCAGGAACTTCTCCGGCGGCGTTGCCGACTCGATCGCTGCGTATTCGATGCGATACGTCGCTTGGCCGACGATCACGCGATTCGGCATTTGCGCGAGTGTCACCTCGAGCGGCATGACGTCGTCGGCGACCTCTTGCCACGCCAGCCGCGACATCTTCGCGACCATCGGCGCGAACGTTTCGAGGTAGTCGAACCACGTCGCCTTGCTCGCCAGCGAGCCGAACCAGCGATCGAGCGCAGCGGAGTGCCGCGCCGCGAGCCCGCCGGACCTGTCGATCGTCAAGAAGCCCTGGCCGACGTTATCGAGCAAGATGCGCATCTCGCGATTCGCGTCGTCGACCTCGCGGGTGCGGTCTTGCACGATCCGCTCGAGGCCGATCACGTTGTCGAAGAACGAGCGTGCGATGAAGCATGTCGCGATCGCTTCGAGCACGACGAAGATCGCGTGAATGCCGACCACCCACCATTGCGCTGCGTAGTTGAAGACACTCGACGGCATGACCAGCCAGACGATCACGTGGTGCAGTGTTACGGTCACGCTCGCCGCCACGATCACGGCTGGGTTGCCAAACACGGCGCACATCGCGAGCAGCGCGAAGAAGTAGAAGTGCATCTCGATCTGCACCGGCCCTTGACCGAGATGCACGAGCACGCCACCCATACACATCGCGGCGATTCCGTGAACCACTGATATAGACCGCGGGCTTCGCAGCGTGAAGTGGGCAACGATGGGGCCTGCGAGCACGATGCTCGTCAGCACTGCGGCGACCAGCGCTCCGGTACCGTTCAACCACCCGACCGCCACGAACACCGGCACGTGGAGAATGAAGAACACGAGCGCGATGCGATTCACGCGTGTGAGATACGCGCGCTCGAACGTCGTGATCTCGGCGGGAAGCACGACGGCGTTCGCGATGCGGCGCAGGATCGTGATCGCCTGCGTCGGGTCACGGTCTTGCGGCGTTGCCTGCATCTCGTCTTCGAAGTCGACCAAAACCCGTACAGGTTGATGTCGGGTCGGCCGGCCAGATTACGAGGTTGGCAAGGCTGGGGCAGATCGGCGCGCGACTAACTCGCTGCTGGAATTCCGAGCGCGTCGTATGTGGCCAGCGCCGGTGGAGCGGCGAACGTGTGGCGCACCTTCGCGACAATCTCGGCCGCCTGTCCGCTGACTTCGTAGCGCTCCGCGTCGGCCTGCGTCTGCCAGATGGTGATCGCTAGGAAGTCGTCATCATCGCGATGCGGCTGGAATAGGACCGCGCTGACGTTGCCGCGGGCTGCGCGGATCCGCGGAATCGCCTCGTCTTGATACGTCTGACACAGCTCGGCAACGAGCTCGGGCTTCGCTTTGAATCGGCCGACACGCACGAATGCCATGACGCGACTGTAGCTCAGCCACGCGTGCAGTTACGTCGGATGAATTGGCTCTTCCGGCAACGTCGGCGACTGGATGTACGTCATCGGCAGATCGCCCTTGAGGGCACCGAGCCACGCGATGATCGACGCGACGTCCGCGTCGGAGAGCTCTTCGCCAACTTGATAGCGCGCCATCATTCGGACCGCGTCCGGCAGCGTGGCGACCGAACCGTCATGAAAGTACGGCGCGGTCATGGTGACGTTGCGGAGGCTCGGCACCTTGAAGACCATGTCGTCGGACGCGAGCTTCGTGAATTCCTCGCGTCCGCGATCCGACTGGTTCGGCCACGGCGCTACGGCGCCGACTTTTTGGAACATCGATCCGCCGACGAGCTCGCCGGTGTGGCACGTGATGCACCCGGCGTCGGTAAACACGCGCAACCCGACGATCTCGGGGACCGACAGCGCGCTGTGATCGCCGGCGAGATATCGGTCCCATCGCGACGGCGTGACCAGCCCACGCTCGAATGCGCCGAGCGCGTGCGCGACATCGTCGAAGGTGATCGCGTCGTGGTCCGGGAACGCTTTGCGAAATGCAGTGACGTAGCCGGGGATCTTGCTCAGCGAGCGAACAGCCGCGTCCGCGGTCGTCGCCATCTCGGCCGGGTTTAGCAGCGGGCCTTTCGCTTGCTCTTCGACATTCGCAGCGCGGCCGTCCCAAAAGCTCGTGAACTCGCCCGCCGCGTCATAGACCGTCGGAGAATTGCGTCGGCCGTGCTGGCCGTTCGTCCCCGACGACGTCGCCTGATTGTCGACGCCGTAGTGATCGAGCTCGTGGCAGCTGTTGCACGAGACGTCGTGGTCTTTCGAGAGCCGCGCGTCGAAGAACAACATCCGGCCGAGGTTGATCTCCGCCTGACTCGGCTCGCCGAAGTCCGAACGCAGCGGCTTGAACCGTCGCAGTAGCCGCGGGTTGACGCCTTCGCTGTGCGCGAGGCGCGCTTGATTGGGTGTGTTCGATCCGATCATCGGGGTCTCGAGCAAGACGCCGGTTCCCGAATCGCAAGCCGTGATCATCAACGCGAGAAGAAGTGCTCTCATAGTCCCGCCCTAGGAAGCTCGTGCCATCGCGGCACCGTATTCGTGTCGTGGCCAGACGATCCGCAACGTCGTGCCTTGCCCGCTGTGCGTTTCGAGCGCGAGCACGGCTCCGACCTCGTGGGTCGCAGCAAGCAGCGCCGGCAGGCCAATGCCGCGGCCGGAGATCTCGGTGACCTCCGAGCGAGTCGTCATACCGTCGCTGAACAGCGCGGCCTCGAGCTCGGCGCGCGTCGTGTGTGAGAGGCCGCGCGCCGCTGCGGCGGCACCGACGCGATCCCACTGAATCCCGCGTCCGTCATCCGCGATTTCGACGACGACGCTCGACGCCTCGACGAACGCACGCAGCGTGAGCGTCGCGCGCGCCGATTTGTTCGCGGCCGCACGCTCGCTCGCGGATTCGACGCCGTGATCGAGCGCATTCCGGACCGCGTGAGACAGCGCCGACCAGAGCGGCGCCAATGATGGCGCGAACCGCAGGCCCGGCGTGCAGTCGATCGAGACGTCGATCGGCCCCTTGCCGAGCCTGTCCGCAAGCGATCGCGCTTGCTCGGCGATCCGGTCGAGACGGTCCGCGGCACGCTCGTCACGCCATCCGTTGACCAACGCGAGCAGCTCGCCGGCTGGAACACCGCGCGCGAGCGCCGCTTCGAGCTGAACGAGGTCGTGCTCGCGCACGTCGAGGTGCTGAGCCTCGTCGACAAACGGTGCGGTTCGAACGCCGAGCTCGTGCCAGCGCGCGGCAATCGCGGCGCGACATCTGCACAGCGACGCGCTCTCGGGATCGGCGAGCTCGGTTTCGAGCTCGTGGCAAAGCGCTACCAACGAACCGAGCTGCACGAGCCCACAAACGCCTTTGAGCGTGTGGACGTCGCGCGCGAAGCTGGCGGCGTCTCCCGCGTCGCGGATCGACTCGACGAGCCGGGTAATCTCGCGGCGCATTTCGTCGAAGCCATTGCGATCGCGGAGCGCACGCGTGAGCAGCGAGACGGTTTCTCGCTCGTCGCGTTCGGCGCGCTCGCGATCGCGCTCCGCCGTCACATCGGAGACCACCACGAGCAGCTGTTGGCGGCCGTTTGCATCGAACGGTCTGAACGCCCAGGTTAGCCGGCGACCGTCGACGTCGAACTCTTGCGGGAGCTGTGTCACCGCTAGCTCGAGCGGCATGATGTCGTCGCGAAGACTGTCCCACGCCATCTCGAACCAATTCGCTTCCGTCGCCGCGAAGCCGCGGACGAACTCGACGATGTTGCGCGATTGGGGCGCCGGGCCGAGCAATCGCTCCACCGCCGCGGACTGATCGACTGCCATGGCTCCATCGAGCCCGACGAGCAACAGCCCTTGTTCGACCTGGTCGAAGATCAGCCGCATCTGCGCGTTGCGCGCCGCGAGCTCTGCCGTTCGCTCGGCAACGAGCGTCTCGAGCCGCTCTTGCTCGCGTCGCGCCATTTCGCTCATCCGCTCGAGCAGCTGTTTGAGTTGCGCCACCATCGTGTTGAACGCGACGGCAAGCACGCCGACCTCGTCGCGCCGCGCGTCTGCGATCGGTTGCTGGTCGAGGTCGCCGCCCGCGACAGCCGTCGCAACCCGGCCGATCGCGCGCAGCCGGCGAGCGAGGCTTCCGGCGATCAGCCAAGCGAGGACGGCGGCGACCGCCAACGCGACAACGCCGGTGCCGAGCGCGATCCGAAGCAGATGCATACGCGCGGCCTCGAGCCTGCGCGTCGACAGCTCGATGACGAGCGTCCCCTTCGGGCCTTCGAGGGATGCCACCGGCGTCTCGCTGACAAGCCGCGATGCCCCTGCGTGTCCCTTCGTCAATAACCACGTCGAATCACCCGAGAGGAACAGCGTGTCGTCGTCCGCGCCGAGTAATACGACGCTTGCGACATCGGAGTCGGTCGCGATCGCGGACAGGACCTCACGAGCCGTTTCGCGATCCGAGAACGCGATCGCCGACATGACCTGTTTTGCGGCGAGCTGAGAATAGGTCGTAGCTTTGCCGCGGAGGTTGCGGTCGATCTCGGCGATGTGACTCGACGTGAAGAACCACGTGAGTACCCCGACGATCAGCAGCGTCGACGCCACGATCAGCGCCATGAGCCTCTGCTTTATCGTCACGACCGTGTGAATCGCCCGTAGTCAGCCGCCGGTGAGGGCTCATCGCCTGCCGCGATCGGTCGACCTCTAAGAGCGAGGACGGAATGCCGACGATACTAGTGATCGATGATTCGATGATGGTGCGACAGCAGGTCACACGAGCACTCACATCCGCCGGCTACACCGTCGTCACGGCTTGCGACGGCGCCGATGCGCTCGACAAGCTCGGTGCGACGCCCGACGTCGTGCTCGCGATCTGCGACGTCAACATGCCGCGGATGAGCGGCCTCGAGTTTCTCGAGCAGGTCGGCTCACGTCTCAATGTCGTGATGTTGACCACCGAAGGCCAGCCGGAATTGATGGCTCGAGCGAAAGCGCTCGGCGCCCGTGGATGGCTCATGAAGCCGTTCAAGCCCGAGCTCGTGATCGCGACTGCAAAGAAGTTGGTGGCGGCGTAACAAGATGCGGATCGTGGTGGTGAAAACGTCGGATGTTTGCGAGCGCGCTCTCGGCGTGCTCCGCGACCGCGGCCACACGATCGATCTCCACGAACACGATGCGGCCGGCGCGGCAATCCGCGCTCGCTCGCCGGAAGTTATCCTCGCGTGGCTCCCCGATGGTGAGAGCGTCGCGAAGCTGCGCGACGTCTCCGCGACCGATGTCGCAAAGACGGCGTTCGTCATCGGCATTCTCCCCGACGGCGCACAGGATCGCGTGATCTCCTCGGCGCTTGCCGCCGGTTGTCACGATGTCGTGCGAACGCCGTGCTCGGATGAAGAGCTCGTCGCGCGCGTCGAAGTGCTCGAGCGGTTGCGCGGGTGGCAAGGCGCCAAGCCGGCGACGCTCGCCAAGCCGCGCGCTGAGGACGCGCGTGCGTGGACGTTCCTCGGCGATGTCGTCGCCGACGATCTCGAAGTGATGGTCGGCAAACCGCTGCGAGTCATGCGCGGCACCGGCACGGTCGCAGCCGTACGCAGCGCATCGATCCCGATGGTCTTCGCGCGAGATCATATCGAGCTCGCGATCTCGGTGGCCGCCGATGCGGCCGCGTGTCGCTGGCTCGGCGAGAACCTCCTCGGCGACGCCGCCGCAGCCCCCGAAGCGCTCGACGACGTGTTGCGCGAGATCGCGAACACGGCGGGCGGCGCGGCCAAGCGCGCGATGCTGCCCGAAGGCGTGGTGCTTTCGATCGGAATCCCGGTCGCCGGCGATGCGCGCGCCGCACAGACGCTCGCAGCCAACCCCACCGCGCGAACGTGGCGCATCTTCCTCGACGACGATGTCTCGATCGTCCTCGTCGGCGAGGTGCGGGCTCGGCCGAATCAGCGGATTCCCGCGCGCAAGCTGATCGAGGGCATGGTGCTCGTGACCGACGTGCGCAACGCCGCCGGCGTCTTGCTGCTCCCAGGTGGAACACGGCTGACGTCGACGACCGCCGAAAAGCTCGGACGACTGCTCGACTCCGTCGTCGTCGAAGTGTCGGCCGCCGACATCGTCGACCTACGGATCGCACCGTCAAGCGCGCGCGCGTGATGACGCGCTCGCGCTCGCCCCGTGCAACGTAGTCGACCGCTCGAATTCGAGCCGGCCGAGCTCAGGCCGCCGCGGTGGCGGGTTCGCAGCGCGACGACCCCTCGACGAGGACGTCGGCGCCGAGCTCGTGCGTGAGTCGCTCGACGCTCGTCGCGGTGAGCCGCGTACCGGCCGTGACGACAACGTTGCCACGACCGTCCAGCACGTCGCGCGTCACGACGAATCCTTCGCGCAGCTCGCAGCAGCGCAGCGACCGCGTCTGCGCGGGCGCGACGGCGAGCGCGAACGTCAGGCGAAGACCCGTCGAGGTCGCCGATGCCCATCGCCGCGCGTTCGCCATCGCAACGACGTCGTCATCGGTCGGCATCCCGATCGTCATGACGAGGCCGTCGCCGAGCGCGGCGCGCTTGACGGCGCCGCCGGCCACGTTCGCGATCTCGCGGAGCGCATCGGCAATCGTCGCGTCGGTCGCCTCGCCTCCGAGCACGTCGTGAGCGAACCGCTCGCCCTCGGCGCCTGCGATGCCGACGCCGAGCTGGAGCTCGAGGTGCTCTCCGTTCAAGGTCAACGGCACGGCGCCGCACCAGCGGGTCGTCGCGTCGGCGCGCGGCTCCGGCTCCAACGTCATGCCGAGCATCTCGCCGATCTCGGCGGTGATGATCGTGTCGATCTCTCGCCAGACGCGGCGTCCGTCGTGATCGAGCAGCTTGCGGATCCTGATCGTCTGCGTGTGCGTCGCCTTCGGCGGCGTCCGATCGCGCACGCGTCGCAAGGCGTCGACCCGCGCGAGCATCTCCTCGCGACTCGCGCTCGCGGACGAGAAGTCATCGGCTCCCGCGGCGACGATCGCCGCGATCTGCGCCGGATCCAGCTGTGCGCACACAGCAATGACGTAGTAGCGACGACGCGCGTCGTGCGCGCGTAAACACCCGAGCAACGCCTCGCCGCCGCCGGCGAGCAGCCAATCGACGACGACGACGTGCGGCTGGCCTTCGAGTGCACGGCGCGCAGACGTCAAGCAGTCGGCTTCCACGACGTCGTAGTGTTCGGCGACCAGCCACTCGGTCAATCGGGCACGCAGTGCGCTGTCACTGCTCGCGATCAACACCTTCATCGTCCCCTCCGTCGAGCTCGCGTCCACGCTCGATGGTTCGGCCGCATTTGGACCGGATCGAGCTACGAAGCTCGTGCGAGGAACGCTGAGACCGGCTGTCGCCACGCGACCTTGAGCGAGGTTCCTCGGCCGGGCTCACTCGTCAGCGTCACAGCCGCGCCGAGCTCGTTTGCGGTCGCACGGACCGCAGCGAGGCCGACGCCGCGTCCCGACGTCTCGGTCGGTGACGGCGTGGTCGAGACTCCGTCGCAAAACAGCGCAGCTTCGAGATCGGCGCGCGAAGCGACGGACACGCCTCGTGCAGCTGCCGATGCCGCGACCTCGTTCCAGTCGATCCCCGGACCGTCGTCGGCAAGCTCGAGCAACAACTCGCCATCGGCTTCGATCGCGCGAAGGCGCAACGTAGGAATCGTCCGCTTGCCCGCAGCCCTGCGCGCCGACGGCGACTCGATCCCGTGATCGATCGCGTTGCGAACCGCGTGCGCCAGGGCACTCCAGATCGGAGCGATCGCGGCGGGCACGCGCAAGCTCGGCGAGCAGTCGATCTCGACGGCGATCGGCGCCTTGTCGAGTCGAGCGGCGAGCGACGCGGCAAACTCGCCGACGCGCTTCAGCCGGGCCTCTGCGCGTTCGTCGCGCCAACGCGCGACCATGTTCGCGAGCTCGGTCGCCGGAGCGCCGCGCGCGATCGCCGCTTCGAGCTCGACAACGTCGCGGTCATCGACATCGATTCGTGACTCGGTGCGATCGAGTAGCGGTTCGACGAGCTCGGCGATCTCGCGCCAGCGTGCCGAGATCGCCGTCCGCTGTGTGTCGACGGCGGTCTCGTCGGACTCCGCGATCGCGGTCTCGAGCTGGTGGCACGCATCTGCGAGCGACGCGAGCTCGAGCAACCCGGCGACACCCTTGAGGGTGTGGATATCGCGCCCGAACGCCGGCGATGATGCGGCGTCGCTTGCCTCGATCGCGGCGACCAGCCGCGCGACCTCACCACATACGTCGACAAAACCTGCGCGGTCACGCGCCGCGCGGAGTAGCAACGACACCGTCTCGCGATCGCGACGCTCGTCGCGTGCGTGCGCGAGCTCGGCGGTGCGGTCGGAGATCACGACGAGGATGCGCGTGCTGCCATCGGGGAGCTCGAACGGTTTGTACGACCAGGCGAGCTGCCGGCCGCGTCCGGTGAAGCTCGCCGGCAACTGCGTCACGGCGAGCTCGATCGGCATCGCGTCGTCGGCGAGGGCCGACCAGGCGAGCCCGAACCAGTCCGCGCGATCGGGCGCGAGCTCGCGGACGAGATCGACGAGCCGATGCGAGCTCGGCATCGGACCGAGCCAGGTCTCGATGATCGCCGAATGGTCCGCCGCGATGACGCCTTCGAGGTCGACGACGAGCAGCCCTTGCTCGACCTGATCGAAGACGAGGCGCATCTGACGCGTGCGAGCGTCGAGCGCCTTGGCGAGCTCGTCTCTCGCGAGGATCTCGAGCTGGAGCGTCTGTTGTGCCTTGGCGAGCTCGTCCGCGCGCTCGTCGGCGACCACGAGCATCTCGCGAATGATCTGCATGCGCGCGTTCACGAGGATCCACGCCATGACGGCGAGCGTCGTGAAGACGAGTGGAATCTCGGGCGAGACGCCACCGACGAGCGCGGCGACGTCTTGCACGCCGCACGAGAGCGCGAGCACGACGACCGATTGCCGCGCGCCCATCGAATCGAAGCCGAGCGGGATAAATGGCATCCACAACCAGACTGGGAGTGGCCAACCGATCCACTGATACACGACCGCGCAAATGGATTGATTGAACAGCGCGCGGCCGATCTCGATGCGAATGCCGTGGCGCGGCAAGAGCCGATCGATCGCGATATTCGCCGGCAGGATCACCGCGTACAGGCCGAGCGCGATCACGAACTGCCGCCAGTGTCCCCACGTCCACAGCAGGATCATCGTGTTGATCACGGCCGCGCCGATGTTCGTCTTCGTCGCGGCGCGTTTGCCGAGCTCGAGATAGAGCCGCTCGCGGCGACGTTCGCGCGACGCCGCGTTTTGCTCGTCTGGGTCCAACACTAGGTCAGCCGTTGCCTCACCATCCTGACGAGTCGTCCACTTGGCGGCGAACGTGAGTGCGCAAAACGCGACGGCGTGAACGGGCCCGATATTCGCGGGGTAGGTCGGACGGGCGCGCGAGTCAGCGTGTCAGAGGCAGTAGGATACGGAACGTGGTGCCTTCGCCGAGCTTCGACTCGACGAGCACGGTGCCGCCGTGGCGCTTGACGATGACGTGGGTCATCGCCAATCCGAGACCCGTCCCGGCGCCGGGCTCCTTCGTCGTGAAGAACGGCTCGAAGATCCGCGTGAGCGTCGCCTCGTCCATGCCCGTGCCCGTGTCGCGCACGCTGAGCTCGACGTAGCTGCCTTCGCTCGGAAGCACGAGCGCGACCGCCGATGCGCGATCGATCTGCCGCGCATGTGCCTCGATGCGAATCGATCCGCCGCCGGCCATCGCATCGCGAGCGTTGATGCAGAGGTTGAGCAGCACTTGCTGCAGCTCGTCGCGTGATCCGCGTACGCGCATCTGCGGCTCGACCGCGTACGTGATCTCGAATCGACGTGGATCTGCCAGCCGGATGGTCATCGCCGCCGCTTCTTCGACGATCGGCTGTAACTCGAACACGTCGGTCGGGATGGGGCCAGTGCGTCCGAGGTTGACCAACCGGCGTGCGAGGCTCATCGCAGCGGCCGCAGCGACCTTCATATCCGCGATCAGCTCGGGGCCGGTCTTCGACGTCGGGCTGAGCTCGGCGGCGACCTCTTCGATGCCCGCCGCGAGAACTTGAATTGCATTGTTGAAGTCGTGCGCCATGCCGCTGACTGCAGCAGTCATCGCATCGAGTCGAAGCAGCTGTTGCACGCGCATCTCGAGCTCGTCGTGGTGCGCGAGGACGAGGATCGTGCTGCCGATCTGGATCCGGTCGCCGTACGCGATCGGCGTTCGCGCGGTGACGGGCGTTCCGTTCACGGTCGTGCGATTGCGACTGCCGAGATCTTCGATGACGAACGAGTCGCTCTCGAACGTCACACGCGCGTGCTGGCGCGACACCTCGGAACCGGTCAAGCGAACGGCGACGGGCCCTCGGCCGATGACGTTGATGCCGGAACCGAGATGGAACGATGCGCCGAGATCCGGTCCGCCGATGCAGATGAGTCGCGCGGCGATGTCCATCGGCCGCGTCGCCTGCGCGGTGCCGCCGTAACTCGCGAACGACAACAGCGCAAATGCGTCCGTCGACTCGTCGCCGTCGTGAGCCACACAGTGATTGTACGATCTTGCGGCGCATCCCGGATAGCGAAGTGGCCTTTCGGTTCCGGCAGAGTGGTCGATCAAGTACGCTGGGAGTCGAGCGATGGCAGCACCGAGCGGGGCGCCGAAGATTGGAAGCGTTCTCGAGGGCAAGTATCGGCTCGACGGAATTCTTGGCGAAGGCGGCATGGGCCGCGTGTTCCGCGGCATCCACATCGGCATCAACCGACCGGTCGCGATCAAAGTCCTACATCCTCGGATCGCGCGCGATGCGGCGTCGGCGCTGCGCTTCCAACAAGAAGCGATGGCCTCCGGCCAGCTCGACCACCCGAACATCGTCGGCGTCAGCGACGTCGGCGTGCTCGCGGATGGCGAATTCTTCTTAGTCATGGAGCTGCTCGAGGGCGAGACGCTCGGCGATCGACTCGCGCGTGATCGCGTCGTGCCGTGGCGGGACGCGATCGGGATCCTGCGCGAGACGCTCGCCGGACTGCAGCACGCGCACGATCGAGGCGTGGTGCATTGCGACGTCAAACCCGACAACGTGTTCCTCGCGCGCAAGCACGGCGAGCTCGTGGTGAAGCTGCTCGATTTCGGGGTGGCGCAGAGCTTCTCCGAGCGCGCGACGACCGGCGAATTAGGACTCCCGATCATCGGTACGCCGGCATATGTCTCGCCCGAACAAGCGCGAGGAAATTCGCTCGGCCCCGAGACCGACGTGTACTCGGCGAGCGTCGTCGCGTACCAGATGTTGTGCGGCGCCGTGCCGTTTACCGGCCGCGACGCGCGCGCCGTCTTGCACGCGCATGCCGAGACGCCACCACCACCGTTCCCGGCCGAGCTCGGAATCCCTCCGGCGTTCGAACAGATCATTCGCCACGGCCTCGAGAAACCGATCGAAAACCGCATCGCGTCGGGGAGCGAGTACATCGAACATCTCGATCAGCTCGCACGCGACAGCGACATCGAGGTCAAGCCGTCGACTTCGTCGATCGCCGCGCCGCGCGGCTACGACTTTTTGCAATCGATCGGCCGCGGCGGAATGGCCGAAGTGTTTCTCGCGCGGCAGAGCGGGTTGATGGGGTTCGAGAAGCTCGTGGTGATCAAGAAGATCCACGCGCACCTCGCAACCAAGCCGCACCTCGTCGAGATGTTTCTCGACGAAGCGCGGCTGGCAGCGCGGATCAACGACCCGCATGTCGTGCAGATCTACGAGCTCGGCGAGACGAACGGCAACTACTTCATCGCGATGGAGTACCTCGTCGGCGAATCGCTCGATGCGATCGTCGCGAGTGCCGCGACCGGACGCTCGGCGCCGTCGCCGCAGCTCGTCGCGCGGATCATCGCCGACGCCGCGGCCGGGCTGCACGCGGCACATGAGCTGCGCGATGCGAAGGGGCAACTCCTCGACCTCGTCCATCGCGACGTCAGCCAAGCAAACATCGTCGTGTTGTATTCGGGCGCGGTGAAGGTCGTCGATTTCGGCATCGCGAAGGCGCGTAGCCAGCTCGCGTCGAACCGCGGCACGTCTCATGGCAAGCCGGGCTATCTCTCGCCGGAGCAAGTCGACGGCCGCGAGATCGATCGCCGGTCCGACGTGTTTTCGCTCGGTGTCGTGCTGTGGGAAGCGCTGACTTGCCGGCACTTGTTCGCCGGGCAAACCGACGCGGAGACGCTCGAACGAATTCGCCGCGGAGTCGCGCCGCCACCGTCGGCGCTCGCGCCGGTTCCCGCCGAGCTCGATCGCATCGTCGCAAAAGCGCTCGCGAAGGATCCGCGCGATCGCTATCAGACCGCCGAGGCGATGCGCATCGAGCTCGAGGCGTTCTTGCGCGAATCGGGCTTGCCGAGCGGCGCGTTGGAGCTCGCCGCCTACATGACGTCGACGTTTCCCGATCGCATCGAGCAACGCGCGCGCCTCGTCGAAGCCGCTGCCCGCGATGCCGCCGAGCTTCCGGTCGTCGCCCGGATCACCGATGCAGCGAATCGCCATCCGCCGACCACGCTGCTCGCGCGCCGCCGGCGCTCGTTCGCGCCGATCGCGATCGCAACGACGGTCTGCGCGATCGCCGTGGTCGGTTGGCTGATCGGCCATCACGGCAACGCGTCGGCGGCGCTCGCCGCGCACGCGACGGCGATCGCACCGCCGCCGGTCGACGCGCCGGCACCGGCCGCGCCACTCGTCGCCGATCCGGTGTTCGACGAGATCGATCATGCGATCGCGACCGGGCATCTCGCGACGCCGAGCAAAGCCAGCGCGCTCGAGCTGCTCGATCGCGCGGACGCGCGGTATCCCGGCGATCCACGCGCGAAGCAGCTCCGCGAGCGCGCCGTCGACGTCCTGCGTACGTCGGCGCAGATCTTGTGGAGTCACGACAAGCAAGACAGCGCGCGTGCGGTCTATGCCGATCTGCTGCGGTTCGTGCCCGGCGATACGATCGCGAAGGCTCGCAGCAGCGTTCGAGCCGTGCGAGCTGCGGCACCGGCAAACGTCGAGTGGCTGGTCTCGCAGATCGACCTCGCCATCATCGAGCGCCGCCTCGTCGCTCCGCCCGGCCACAACGCGCTCGAATATCTGC
>DASXEF010000537.1:0-8366 GCA_036490255.1 Kofleriaceae bacterium | reverse complement strand
GGCGGCGGCGGTGGTGGTGGCAAGGCGAACAGCGATCACAAGGTCGTGTGGAAGCTCGTCGACGGCAAGCCGAAGATGACGTTCGTCAAGCTCGGCCTCACGGACGGCAGCGCGACGCAGCTGATCGAAGGCGATATCGCCGCCGGTGACCAGCTGATCACCGAAGTCCAGGGCCTGCCGGCATCGACGACGATCCCGAGAGGATTCTAGGTCGCCATGTCCGATAGCGTGCCGCTCATCGAGATGTACGGCATCCATCGCACGTACGTGATGGGCGACAACCTCGTCCATGCACTGCGCGGTGTCGACTTGACGATCCAAGCGGGCGCGTCGATCGCGATCATGGGCCAGTCGGGCTCCGGCAAGTCGACGATGATGAACCTGCTCGGCTGTCTCGATCAGCCGACCCAGGGCACGTACAAGCTCAACGGCAAGGACGTGTCGCGGCTGTCGCGGTCGCAGCTCGCCGATGTCCGCGGCAGGATGATCGGCTTCGTCTTCCAGAACTTCAACTTGCTGTCGCGCACGAGCGCGCTCGAGAACGTCGAGATCCCACTCATCTATCTGGGCATCTCCGGCCGCGAGCGCCACAGGCGCGCGATGTATGCGCTCGAGCGCGTCAACCTCGCCGATCGTGCGCACCATCACCCGAACCAGCTGTCGGGCGGTCAACAGCAGCGCGTCGCGATCGCGCGCGCACTCGTGTGCGAGGCGCCGATCATCATGGCCGACGAACCGACGGGCAACCTCGACACCGCGACGTCGTACGAAGTCATGGTGATCCTGCAGGGTCTCGTCGACACCGGGATCACGGTCGTGCTCGTCACGCACGCGCCCGACATCGCCGCGTACGCGAGTCGCGTGATCATGCTGCGCGACGGCGTCATCACCGACGACAAGCAGCAAGAACCGCTGCGGGCGGCAGCTGCGTCGTGAGCGTGTTCAGCACGATCGCGCTCGCGTTCCGCGCGCTGTGGCGGAACAAGGTCCGCTCGTTTCTGACGATGCTCGGCATCATCTGCGGCATCGCCACGGTGATCGCGACGATCGCGTACGGCATGGGGACGCGCGCCGCGGTCGACGACGTGTTCACGTCGATGGGAACCAACTTGCTGATCGTCACCAACGGCTCGGTGTCGACCGGCGGCGCGGCCGGTGGCCTCGGCTCGCGCTACTCGCTGACCTGGACCGACTTGGATGCGCTCGAGAACGGCGAGGTCCCGACGATCAAATACGTCACGCCGGTGCTCTCGAGCAAGGTGCAGGTCGCGTCCGAGGACGCGAACTGGAATACCTCGGTGCTCGGCGTCGAGCCGTCGTACTTCGCGATCAAGAGCTGGCGCGCGAAAGCAGGCGCCCTGTTCGATCAAGATGCCGCGAAGACCACCGGTGCCAAGGTCGCCGTGATCGGCGCGACCGTCGCCACGCAGCTCTACGGCACCTCGAATCCGGTCGGCCAGCCGATCCGCATCAACGGTCAGCCCTACGAGGTGGTCGCGCTCCTCGAGACCCGCGGCCAGAACGCGATGGGACAGGACCAGGACGACACGGTCATCGTGCCGTTGAAGACATATTTACAAAAGATGGACCGAGGCATCGGCAAGTACATCTCGAAGGGTCAGCTGTTCGTGTCGGTGCGAAGCGAAGCGGAGATCGAGCACGCGCAATCGCAGCTGTCGGCGCTGCTGCGCGCACGCCACAACCTCAGCGCTTCTGACGACGACGACTTCCGCATCCGCAACCTCGCCGACATCGCGATGTCGAAAAAGGCGGCAGCGGATCAGAACTCGACCTTGCTCGCGGTCGTCGCGGCGATGTCGCTCCTGGTCGGCGGTGTCGGCGTGATGAACATCATGCTGGTCAGCGTGATCGAGCGGACCCGCGAGATCGGCACGCGAATGGCGGTCGGCGCGAAGCCTACCGACGTGATGACGCAGTTCCTCGTCGAGGCCCTCGTGCTCGCCGCCATCGGTGGCCTGCTCGGCGTCGGCGGCGGCGCGATCGGCGCGAAGCTGCTCGCGAACCTCTACAAGGTCAGGTTTTTCTTCCCGGTCGCCACGGCCGTGATCGCATTCGCGGTCTCGGGCGGCGTCGGCGTCGTGTTCGGTCTGTATCCGGCGATCCGCGCTTCGCGGCTCGACCCGATCACCGCGTTGAGGTACGAGACATGAAGAGCTTAACTGGAATCGTCATCGTCGCTGTCTTGGCAGCCGTCGCGGGTGCGCAACCCGGTCAAACGCCAGCGGCGCCCACGCCGGCATCCGGTTCTGGAAGCGATCAGAGCGGCAGCGCTGCCGTCGGCTCGGACGGCTCCGCGGAGCCGTCGTGGCTCCACGGCGTGCAAGACGTCACCGCCGCCGAGATGTCGACGCCGGGCAAGCTGATCTTGACGATGGCACGCGCCGTCGAGCTCGCCGAGAAGCAGCATCCGACGATCCGGATCGCGCGCGCCGCGGTCGAAGCGGCGCTCGGCCGCGTCGATTCGGCCGGCGTCGTCGAGCATCCGACGGTCACGCTGGCGGCGGGCCTCGATGCCGGCTCGACGTCGACTCTGTGCGCGCAGACGACAACGACCATGATGGGCTCCGGCTCGATCAACCCGAACGCGACCTGCCCCGAATTCAACTCCGTCGCGTACTCGACCCCGCTCACCGCGACCGGCCGCTGGACGATCTACGACTTCGGGCTGACCCACGCGAACGTCGCGGCCGCGGAAGCGAGTGCCGATGCGTCGGTCGCGTCGGTCGCGTCGACCGCGCTCGATGTCCGGCTCAACGTCGAGACCGCGTATCTGCAAGCGGTCGCGTACCGCCGGCTCGTGATCGTCGCGCAGGCGACGGTGAAGAGCGAAGAGGGCCACGTCGATCAGGCGAAGCGCTTCGTCGCCGCGCAGGCGAAGGATCCGATCGAGGTCGCGCAAGCCGAGGCGACGCTCGCGAACGCGAAATCCGCCGAAGCGCAGGCCGAGAGCAATGAAGCCGTCGCGCTCGCGACCCTGCGCGCCGCGATCGGTTGGCTCGATCCGTCGCGCCAACCCGCCGTCGATCCGAACTGGCCGTCCCCGCCGAACGACTCGCCCGGCGATCTGCAGCAATACGTCGAGACCGCGCGCAAACATCGCCCGGATCTCGTCGCGCTCGAGAAGGACATCGTCGCCGCGCAGCTATCCGCGGAGGCCGCGCACGCCGAACGCCGGCCCGCGCTCGGTGCCGCCGCGTCGATCGGCTGGACGCCGAACTCGTACAACTGGGATCCGCAGCCGACCTGGAGCGCCGCGCTCACGCTGTCGTGGGCGCTGTGGGATGGCGGCCGGAGCGCCGCCGACGTGCGCGTCGCGAACGCGAACGAGATCTCCGCCGAAGCGCAGCGCGATTCGCTGCTCGTCACGTTGGTCTCGACGATCGAGCAGTATCGGACGCAGATCTTGTCGAACAAGGCGAGCGTCGCGTCGTCGACCGAAGCCGTCCGCGCCGCGCAGGAAGAGCTCAAGCTCGCCGAAGCGCGCTACGCGCAGGGCCTCGGCAGCCAGATCGAGCTCTCCGACGCCGAGACTGCGGTCACGACCGCGAGCGGCAACTTGATCAGCGCCGAGTGGCAGCTCGCGACCGCGTGGGCGAACTTGATCCGCGCCGTCGCCGCGTCCTGAACCGTCCGGCCCGATCTCGGACGAAGTCGTCCGAACCTCGGACGAAGCGGACACGCGCTCGCGCTAACTCCGCGACGCTGCACGCACGCGACGTGGCTCGCCGCTTGCTGTAGTCGTCCGCATGGTGGCCAACGATCGACCGCGCGAGCGGCTGTGGCAGCGCGGCTTGCAAGCCGTCGGCGACGAAGAGCTGCTCGCGATCGTGCTCGGCACCGGCACGCGCGATCGACCGGCCGGCGTCGTCGCCGCGGAGGTCGTGCGCGACGTCGGCGGGATGGTCGCGGTGTCGCGCGCATCGCCGCGCGAGCTCGCCCAGGTCGATGGCATCGGCGCCGCCAACGCCGCGCGCATCGCGGCGGCGTTCGAGCTCGGCCGCCGCGCGATCGAATCCGAAGCGCGCCGCGCGACCTTGTCGAACGCCGAGGAGGTCTATCGCATCGTCGAGCCACGCGTCGCCGGCTTGCAGCAGGAGCTGTTCCTCGCGATCGGCGTCGATATCCGCAACGGCTTGCTCGACGTCGTCGAGGTCGGCCGCGGCAGCGTCTACGGCGTCGACGTCCATCCGCGCGAAGTGTTTCGCCCGCTCGTGCGCATGGCCGCCGCCGGCGCCGTGCTCGTGCACAACCACCCGTCTGGCGATCCGTCGCCGAGCGCTGAAGACATCGCGCTCACGCGCCGGCTGCGCGCCGTCGGCGATCTGATCGGCATTCCCGTCGTCGATCACGTCGTGATCGGAGCGCACGGGTTTCGCTCGGTCTTCGAATGGCTCGGTCCCGATGACTGAACGGATGGTAGAATCGGACGCGGTGCACGAGCCGTTCAAGAAGAACGCGACGTACGACGATCTCTACTCGATCCCGGACGGTTGGACGGGCGAGATCATCGACGGCAACTTGTATGCGTTTCCGCGCCCGCGCGTGATTCACGTCCGTGCGATCACGCGGCTGTCGCGTCAGCTCGGCGACTACGACGACGATGACTCGCCCCACGGATGGGTCATCCTCGCCGAGCCCGAGGTGAAGCTCGGCAAACACCTGCTCGTGCCGGATCTCGCGGGCTGGCGCCGCGAGCGCATGCCCGAGATTCCCGACGTGACCGCCATACGACTCGCCCCCGATTGGGTGTGCGAAGGGCTATCGCCGTCGACCGCGTGGCTCGACCGAGGTCGCAAGCGCGAGATCTACGCGAAAGCCGGCGTCGCTCACGTGTGGTTCGCCGATCCGGGCTTTCGCACCGTCGATGTGCTCGAGCTCGACGGCAAGTCGTATCGCACGGTCAAGAGCGGAGCCGGCGACGCGCGCATCGCATTGCGGCCGTTCCGCGCGATCGAGCTCGGCAAGCTGTGGCAGCGCTGATGACCGGCGGTTGCTTGTGCGGTGCCGTGCGGCTCGCGATCACCGGCGAGCCGTATCGCGTCGGCATCTGTCATTGCCTCGACTGCCGCAAGCATCACGGCGCCGTGTTCGGCGCGTCCGCGATGTATCCGGCCGATGCGGTCGCGATCGCCGGCACGACCGCCGACTACAACGGCCGCCACTTCTGTCCGACGTGCGGCTCGTCGCTCTTCGCGCGCAGCGGCGACGAGATCGAAGTGCATCTCGGCTGCCTCGACGCGCCGGATCAGCTCGTCCCGAGCTATGAGAACTGGGTGATCCGGCGCGAGCACTGGCTGCCGCCGTTCGAGCTCGCGCGGCACTACGACCGCGATCGCGAAGGCAAAGGCCGCTCCGAGCCGTGAGCTACGGCGCCGGCGTCGTGATCGGCGCGTCGCCGCTCGGCGCCGCTGGCGCGCCCTTGACCCGCTCGAGCTTCTGCTTGAGCTCGTCGCGTTCTTTCTCGATCAGCGCACGCGCTGCCGTCGCGGCATCGCGCTCTTTTTCGGCCGCGGTCTGCGATGCGCGTGAGGTATCGCGCTCCTTCTCGGCCGCGGCTTGAGACGTGCGCGCGGCATCGCGCTCTTTGTCGGCGGCATCGCGAGCGGCGCGTGCGGCCGCGTCGTCTTGCTCGGCGGCATGCTCGGCCGCGCGTGCGGCGTCGCGCTCTTGGTCGGCTTGCATCGCCTGCGTGCGCGCGGTGTCGCGATCGGTGTTCGCGGTGTCGCGCTCTTTTTCGGCGTCTTCTTTATCGCGCATCGCAGCTTCGAAGCGCTTGAGTGCCTCGTCGGCGGTGCCCTTCGCCTCTTGCGCGGCGGCCTGCGCTTGCCGGCGCATTTCGTCGGCGGCGTGACGTTTGCGATCAGCCTCTTGCTTGAGCTGATTGGCGTCTTTGCCTTCGCGCTCGGCTTGTTGCGCGCGTGCGTTCGCCGCTTCGGCGTCTTGCTGCGCGGTGTCGGCGGCGCGGCCCTTTTCGCTCGCATCGACCTGCGCGTTCGCGGCGAGCGCGCGCAGATCGGCTTCTTCGCGCGCCTGCCGCGACAGCTGCAGCCACACGAGCACGGCGGCGATCGCACCGAGCACGATGAACACGAGCGTCGCGGTCAACCCGCGATGTCGTCCGGCCCAACGCGCGGCGCGACCGCTGACCGAGTAGCGATGCGAGAACACGAGATCGCCGGTCAGATACTGCTTGAGCGCGCGGACGAGCTGATCGGCGGTGAAGCGTCGATCCGGATCCTTCGTGATCGCGCGCTCGATGATGCCGCTGAGCTCGGGATCTCTCGGCATCGCCGGTGGCACCGGATCATCCGACGCGAGCCACGCGACGAACGCGTCGATCTGCGCGGTGCGGCCGCCGACCGACTTCGCGGTGCGCCAGTTGAACGGCGTGCGCCCCGAGACGGTCTCGTACAGCGTGATGCCGAAGCTGTAGACGTCGAAGCTCGGATCGGCGCGGCGACCCTGACTCTGCTCGAGCGGCATGTACGGCGGCGTGCCGGCGCTGATCGTGACCATCCGGCCGCTCGTGTTGGCCTCGGCTTCGTGATCGAGCATCGGCTCGATCGTCGAGCCGAACGGCGCATCCAGGTCGCGCGCGATGCCCCAATCGATCAGCGTCGCTTCGCCGCGCTTGCCGAGCAAGATGTTGTTCGGCGTAACGTCGCGATGCACGACGCGATGCTCGTGCGCGTACGCGAGCGCCTCGGCAATACCGACGAGGTTCGCGAGCAACTCGAGCCGCTCGCGCGTGTGTGGTTTGCTGCCTTGCTCGAGCTCGGCGAGCTCGTCGAGCCGATCGCGCAGCGACACGCCGTCGACGCGTTCGAGCACGCAAAACGGCCAGCCGACGGTCGACTTGCCGAGCTCGTAGATCTTGACGATGCCCGGATGCTGCAGCTTCGCGAGCACGCGCGCTTCGGCGGTCACGCGCTGCTGGAACATCTCGATCATGCCCGCGGGCAGACCTTCGTCGTCGCGCGGCGCCTTCAAGATCACCGTTCGCGCGAGCCGCTTGTCCTCGCCGGCGAACACCTGCGCCATGCCACCGCGTGCGAGCGGATCGGCCGGCCACCGAAACGCCGCTTCGGTGCACAAGCCCTTCGGCAGATCGAGCGGGATCGGCGGGTCTTCCATCGCAGCCGCCGCCGACCGACACATCGGGCACGACGCGATGTGATTGTCGACGTTTGGCGAAGGATTGCGCAGCTCGGCGATGGTCGGGTGTGGCCCGCTCGCCCCTGGGTGCGTTCGTTCCGACTCCATGGCGCCGAACTTCTCGCGATCAGGGGACGTAGTCCATTAGCTCAACTTCGGTCTTGTAACTCGACGAGATCGTTCGGTGCACGAGGGACGCACTAAAGCGAGCGCGATCGAATACGTGTGCAATGTCCGAGCTTCGGACGTGCAACTGCACCGCGACGCGCTCGCTGTAGTGCGTCCCTCGTGCACTGAACGATCACGCGGTGTTGCGCGATCGAAGTTGAGCTAATGGACTACGTCCCTAGTGATCGCAGTCGGGGCCGTGCACGTGGCCTTCTTCGCCATGCGAGGGCGGCGCATCCGGAATCGGCGCGCCTTGCTGCGTGAGCTTCTCGACCTCGGTGACCTTCGCGTGGTCGACGAGATACTTGAGCGTCTTGTCCTGACGCAGCGAGTACATGACGTTGTCGAGGCGGCCGTCGCGCTGCCACTCGGCGCGCAGCTTCGCGGGCGCCATGTTGCGCTGCTTGGCGTTGTCGTCGATGTGCGCCTGCAGCTCTTCGTCGGTGACGGTGAGGCCTTCTTTGTCGCCGATCGCTTCGAGCAGCAGCTGGCCGCGAACTTCGTCGGCGCCGGCGGGCCGCATCTTGTCGCGCAGCTCGTCGGTGAGGCCGGTCTGCTGACCGCGCGGCTCCGGCTTCATGCCGAGCATCTGGCGCAGCCGCTGGTACTGCATCTCGACCGAGCGCTCGACCAGCGAGCTCGCGACCGGAATCTGGTTCTTCTTGATCAGCTCGCGCAGTGCGCCTTCACGCGCCTCGCGATCGATCTGCGCCTGCTCGCGATCCTCGAGCTCCTTGCGCAGCGCGGCCTTGAGCCCATCGAGCGTCTCGCCCTTGCCGGTGTCCTTGGCGAACTCGTCGTCGAGCTCGGGCACGTCTTTGGTGCGCGCCTCGATGATCGTCACCGTGAGGTGCGCGTGGCGGCCGCGGATCGATTCGTCCTTGGCGTCGTCGGGAACGTCGAGCTCGATGACCTTGTCCTTGGTATCGAGCGGAATTCCGGTGAGCGCTTGGCGCAGGCCCGGCATCGGCTCGCGCTCGTCGTCGTCGAGATCGACCGCGAACTGCGGCTGGTTGATCTGG
>DASXEF010000495.1:0-25505 GCA_036490255.1 Kofleriaceae bacterium | reverse complement strand
GCGATCTGATCACCGAGATCGACGCAGGTATCGGCACGGCCGTCGCCGTCGAGATCGCCGAGCCAGACCGCGGCGGGCGCCACCGGCGCCGTCATGATCGTCGCGAGCGGGCCGAAGCCGCGGCCCTGGCTGCGCGCGCATTGCACGTCGTTGCCGATCACGGCGCAGAGATCGGCGTTGCCGTCGCCGTCGATGTCGGCGACCGCGGTGAGCGCGGGATCGGCCGGCACCGATTCGGGCGTGCCGCCGTTCGAGTACATCCACGGCACGCCATCGGTGGTCACGCCGATCTCGGCCGCGACGCCGCACGCGATGCCGGCGCTCCCGGTAGAGCACCAGTCGGCCGAGCCGTCGCCGTCGAGATCGCCGGGCCACACGATCGCGTTCGCGTCGGGCCACGTCGATAGCAGCGCCGGCTCGAAGCCGATCTTCGCGGTCGCGCATGTCACGCCGGCAGCATCGGCGCCGCACACGCCCTGCGCGGCGACTTGCAGCGACGCCGCCGTATCGGGACGCGCATCGGCGGCGTCGAACGTCGACGCGAGCTGCGCGCTGACGAAGCCGTTCGCGGCGAGCGCGCAGATCGTGCCGGCATCGGAGCGACCGCACGCGTCGGGCCGACCATCGCCGTCGACGTCGCCGATCGCGAGGCTGTCGGGATCGATCGCGAGCGTCGTCACGGTCACCGCGGCGCCGAAATGACCTGCACCGTCGCCGGGTGCACACGCGAGCGTGCCGCCGGCGTCGACGCTGCACAGATCGGCGAGCCCGTCGCCGGTCAAGTCGCCGAGCCGCACCGCGCGTCCGCTCGCGGCAATTCCGATGCTCGCCCGGCTCGTCGTCGCGAGCAGCGGCAGCAGCTGCCACGTCGGCGCGTTGCCCATGCCGCAGAGCGAGACGCCGGTCGGACCCAAGCAGTTCAAGTGCGCGAACTCCATGTTTGGCTGCGGCACGGGCGTGACTGCCGACCACACGTGACTCTCGTCGTCGAAGAACCAGTGCTGGTCGGGCAACCCGCTGCAATCGAGCACGCGAACGCTGCCGTCGGCGAGCGCGGTCAAGCAGCTGCCGCCCGCGGTGAGCTCGCCCGCGCGATCGAGGGCCCACACCGGCGCGCCGACGCAATCGCCGAGCTCGCCGTCGGTGTACAGGCACGTGCCGTTCTGCGCGAGCAGGCCGCTGCCGTCGCGGCGAAAGCCGAACGCGTAGCGCCGGCCGAGCCACTCGTCGTGCGACGAATCGATCGTCGTGCACGACGTGCCGCACGGGCCGCACTTCGACGTGCACGCTTCGTAGCGGCCGAGGATCGCGTGAATCTCGTCGAAGATCGGGCTGATCTTGTTGATGGGCTCGCCGGCGATGTCGTAGCCGCGATACGCGACGACGTCCGGATGCTGCGTCGTTTGTGCGACCGCGAGCAGCGCCAGCGCGCCGACGATCTCGTGATCGACGTGATCGTGGCCGTGGTTCGACGTGACGTCGAGCGTGCGGATCACGCGCGGTTTCACGTCGTCGATGATCTCGGCGATCGTCGCGATCAAGCCGGCCTGGTCGTACACCGCCGTTCGATCGGCGACGGTGGTCGACGTCTCGATCGTGCCGTTCCACAGCTGCAGCAAGCTGCCGGCAAATTGCCCTTCTTCGCCGCCGTCGGGATACGCCAAGAACAACAGCGAGACATTTTCGGCGGCGAGCCGGCAGTGTTGTGCCGCGTGGTGATCGACTTCGATCCAGCCGCAATCCCAGTTCATGTCGCCGGCGGCGGCGCCGTACGCTTCTTTGAGGCCCTGGTAGCGCGGGTTCGCGGCGCCGGGACCGTGGTTGTCGTTGCCGGCGGTGATGTAGACGTTGATGACGCCCTCGCCGTGTCGCACCGCTTCGATCACGTCGGGCTGCATGAACAACAGATCGTCGTCTTGGTGCGCGATCAACACGAGATCGCGCCCCGGTGCGAGCGGCTGGCCGACGCCGAGCTCGTTGTCGCCACACGCCGCGATCGCGAGGCAGAGAGTTGCGGCAAGCAGGCGATTCACGACGCCGGACTCTACCTCGGCTGGTCGACGGCGATAGTGGTCATCGCGTGACGTTGCGAGCGTGTAACCGCGCGCGCGTGCCACCGTCACGACCGCAGAAAAATCGCATCGCGTGGGACGCGATCCCGATCTTCGCGCCGTCGTGGAGGCGCTCGTAGCTGCCGACCTCGACGCCGTCGAGAAACGTCCCGTTCGTCGACACCAGATCCGTGATCCAGTGCGCATCGCCGCGCCACTCGATCGTGGCGTGCTCGCGCGCGACGGTGCCGTCACCGATCCACGCGATGCCGGCGGCGCGCGAACGGCCGATCCGGATCGCGCGGCGCTCGGCGAGGTCCCAGATTTGCCCGCGCACCGGGCCGTCTTCTGCCACCAGCCACGCCGGTCCGCCCGGCGGCTCGCTCAGATCGCCGCGCACCAGCCACTCGCCGCGCCGTCGCGGCTGCGCCGACATCAGCTCGCACACGATCGGCTCGTCGAGCAGCACGTCGCACGCATGATCGAAGTCGTCGATCGCGGGCGAGCCGCGAAGATCGAGCACGTCGAGCTGACCGGCGAGCTGCGCCGCGCAGGCGTGCACCGTCGCGACATCGCGATGCGCGAGCCGCAGCATGCGGACGCTCGGCGGCACGTCGCGTGCGAGCTCCGGCCACGCCGCCGCGCCGCGCTGCGCGAGCGAGAGCTCGATCAGGCTCGACAGGCCGTGCAGCGAGCGCGGGCGATCGGCGAGTGTCGCGGCGAGCCGTTCGAGGCTGCCGGCGAACGTCGTCGCGGCGACGAGCGCGGAATCGTCGTAGGTGCGCAGGTCGGCGAGTAACGGCAGCGACTCGAGCGCGTCTTGCACGTGCGGCGTCGCGACGGCTGCGAGCCGCGTCGAATGCGTGAACGCGAGCACGGCGGCATTGATCTCGCCGCGCAGATCCAGGCGCGCGAGCGATTCGCCGTGGTGGATCAGCGCGTAGTGGTCGACCGGCGTGATCGTCGTGCCCAGCGCGACGAGCTGTTCGAAGACGTGCGCGCGCACGAGCGGCTCGGTCGCGCGACCGCGAAAACCACGGTTCGGATACACGTCGAGCGCGCGGATCTTCGCGAACGCCGGCTGAGCGATCGCGGCGTGCAGCTCGTCGGCGGTGTCGAAGTTGCGCAGCGTGAGCGATTCGAGCAGCGGCGCGAGCGCGACGATCTCGTCGCCGCGCTCGGCGAACGTCGCCGCATCGACATCGATCGCATCGACGAAGCCGCGGTGAAATTGCACGCGATGCGCGACCGGGGCGAGCTCCGACCACTCGAGGCGATGCGCGAGGAGCTCGCGCTCGCGGCGGTTGAGCGCGGCGAGCTCGTGCACCGACAGTCCGTCGCGTGCGGCGCACTGGATCGCGACGAGCTCGCCGCGCTCGCCGCCGACCGCATCGGCCCACACGAGCCGCGGCGTGTCGTCGAGCGGCTTGGTCGCGCACTCGTGGAGCAACGCGTGGGTGCTCATAGCAGCGCTCGCTTCGCGACGGCGCTCGCGCGTGCACCGCCGTGAGGCCCGGTGAAATAGCGCACGCGCACGTCGGCGAGCTCGATCAGCTCGCCGTCGGCGAGCGTGCCGCGAGGTGCGTAACGAGCATCGGGGCCGGTCGCGGTCGCCAAGATGTGCGCCGAGTCATGCCAGGTGACCGATGCATCGGCGCCGATGTCGCGCAACAAGCCGGCGCCGAAGCCGACGTGCGTGTGCTCGCCGATCTCGATCACGCGGCCGGTGTGAGCGCCGCTGATCACGGCGAGCCAGGCGTCGCGGCCCGGCGGTGTCGAGATCGCTTCGGGCGCGATGCGCCATTCGCCGCGCGCGGTCGGATGCACGTGCAACAGCTCGTGGCTGACGGCATCGTCGACGATCACGTCGCCGCCGCACGCTTCGCCGTCGATCGCGCGCGACGCGCGGCGCAGGTCGAGCAGATCGAGCTCGGCGATCGGCGTGACGAGCCCGCGACCACCATCGACGAGGAGCTCGCGCAGCAGCGGCGGCGGGTCGAGAGCGAGATCGTCGACGGTGCCGAGCTCGAGCCTGCGCAGCTGCGCCAGCTCGCCGAGCGGAGCGAGATCCGCGCTCGCGAGCGCGATCGTGCGCGCGCGGATGCTCAGGCGTTCGAGCTGGTGTTTGAGCGGGCGCAGGCCGTCGAGCGCGCGCGGCGATGCGTCGCGCAACACGAGCTCGGTCAGCGCCCAGAAGCCGACCGCGAACTGCTGCGCTTCACCGCCGAGCAGCGACGTCGCGTCGAGCGAGCGCAGCGACGTCGCCGCTTCGCCGATCGCCTGGAACACCTCGAGCCGAGGCGTCGCGTCGCGCAACCACAGCCGCTCGACCGCGTGGAGATCCGCCTGCGCGAGCACGACCGTCTCGGCCGGATCGAGCTGGCCGAACCCGAGGGCGGTCAGACGAGGGAGCAACCCGGTATCGACGAGCACGCGGACCGTGCCGGCGACCCGCCGGTCGACGAGGTCGAGCCCGCGAATCTGGTCGAAGATCGGGCTCGTCACGACGCGGCGCAGATCGACGTTACGGCGCAGCGTCAGCGACGTGATCAGCGGCGCGATCCGGCGGATCTCGTCGCCGCGGCTCGCGATGACCTCGGCGTCGAAGTCGGCCGCGTCGACGAAGCCGCGGCGAAACCGCACGCGATGCGCGAGGTGACCGAGCCCCGACAGCGCGAGGCTGCGCTGCGACAGCTCGCGCTCGCGGCGATTGAGCGACGCGAGCTCGGCGGCAGAGAGCCGGTCGCGTGGCGCGCACTGGATCGCGACGAGCTCGCCGCGCTCGCCGCCGATCGCATCGGCCCACACGAGGCGAGCTGCGTCGTCATCGGGATGCGCGATGCATTCCGCGAGCAGCTCGTCGGCGGCCGTGCTCACCTATTCGAGCGTAGCGCGCCCTGGCGATAGCGGATCACGAACAATCGAATCGCCGCGGCGATCGTGGCCACGATCATCCAGTGTACGTAGCGGTAGTCGAGCGCCGGCGTGACCAAGAACAACCCGAGCTCGTAGAGCAGTCCACTCGCGATCAGGATCCCGGCGATCCGATCGCGGCGACACAGCGGGAGCAACACGATCCCGACGATGAAGTACACCCAACCGCAAAACAGCGGCGTGTTCGCGAGCGTCTCCATGACGCCGACCCATGCCGCTTGAACCGCGGAGTGCGACGTCTTGTAGTCGAGATCGTCGATCGCCCACTGCGCGTTGACGAATCCGCTCCACACGCCCGCGTACTGCGTGAGCAGCGCGTCGAACACGCCGAGGCGGTGGCGCAAGAACGCGAACGGATGCTCGACAATCAAGCGCTTCCACGCGGCCGCGATCGCATCGCGCTGCGCGCCGGTGGTCGGATACTGGATGAGCGCGTTCGGGCCGTCGGTGATCGTGAGGAAGTTGCCGTCGGCTTGGTAGTGCATGCGCGCGCGGATCTGGAGCTTGTCGGCGTGCAGCCACGGCACGCCCGCGGTCTCCTCGGCCAGGTGCGCTTCGTCGATCTTGTGCGAGTAGCGGATGATGCCGACGATGTCGAGCGGCGCCGACGAGGTCTGCCACGGATAGACCTTCTCCTCGACCAGCATGTTGTCGGCGGCGAGCGCGCTCGCGGTGATCCCGAGCCACGCCGCCGTCGCGAGCGCGTAGTGCTTCCAGCGCCCTCGGTCCGCGCGCATCGCGAACAGCGCGAGCACGATCGGCAGCGTCGCAGCGGCCGCGTTGTAGCGAACGGAGGTCGCGAAGAACAACAAGACGTAGCCGAGCACGCGCCAGCCGCGCTTCGGCGACAGCAGCGCGGCGATCGCTGCGAACAGGAATCCCGCCATCTGCGCGTCTTTCCAGATCACGCCCATCACGATGATGTTTTGCGGCAACAACAACATCGCGATCGTCACGATCGCCGCGGCGCGATCCGGAAGTAGCCGTCGCGTGATCGCGTACAGGCCGATCGCGAAGCCGCCGCTTTGGAGCACGAGCATCAAGAACGGCCCGGCGACGACGTGATCGAGCACGCGCCAGATCATCACCATCATCGGCGGCTGCCACTCGTTGATCGGTGCGATATGGCGCGCCTGGATCAGCTGCCAGACCGAGTCGTAGCTCATGTAGCCCGGGAACGCGTAGACCAGGAACCACGCCCAGCCCGCGACGAGGATCGTCCGAGGCGTGACGATGCGATCGATCGTTTTGCCCATCCCCATCCGAGCCCTCAGCGCTTGAAGCGATGTTGAAAGAACGCGGCGTACGACGGGATCGCGTCGCGCCAGAACCGGATCTTCTTGCCTTCGGCGAAGCCGCGCGCGACGTAGTTGACCGGTACTTCCATCGGTGACGCACCGTTGAGCGCGAGCTTGCACGCGAGCTCGATGTCGAGCTCGAAGCCGTTCGATTTCAAGTCGAGCCCGTCGAGATACTCGGCGCGGAACACCTTGAACATCGTGTTCACGTCGGTGACGCGCTGCTGATACAGCGCGTTGTACGTCTTCGCGAACACGACCTGCGCGAAGTTGAGCAATGCACCGCGCACGGGTGTCGCGTCGTAGCGGCGAACTTTCCAATCGTCGAGTCCGAGGCTGCGCGAGCCGAGCACGAACGTCGCCTGACGCGCGAGCAACGGCTCGAGCAACGCGTCGTAGTCGTCGATGTCGTATTCGAAGTCGGCGTCCTGGATCAGCACGATCGTGCCGGTGACGTGGCCGAGGCCGGTGCGGACCGCATGGCCTTTGCCGCGCGGGCGATCTTCGTAGACCACTTTCACGCCGGGGCGACCTTCATAGCTCTGCACGATCTCGCGCGTACCGTCGGTCGAGTTCGACTCGACGATGATCAGCTCGCGCTCGATCGGCAGCGGCTTCGCGATCACTGCATCGATCACGTCGGCCGCATAACGGACCTCGTTGAACACCGGCAGCACGATCGACAATTTCTCGCGCGACGCATCGCGCTCGGCGCGACCGAACACGGCGACCCGCGCGCCGACGCGCAGCGGCACGGCGAGGTTTTGCGGCACGAGGCGCGAGTGCATCGCGAGCTTCTCGCCGATGTATCCGGTCGTGCGCGTCATCGGCGCGGCGTGCTGGCGCTTGAGCACGAGGCTGCTGCGCGCGCACATCTCGGTGAGATTGCCGGTCGCGAGCAGCACCTGCTTGTAGTCGAAGAACGATTGCCAGTAGCGCCGCATCATCCGCGCCGGCAACGAATCGGAGTTCGTGTACGTGATCGCGAACAGCGTGGTCTCGGGCAACGCCTTGACCAGCTTGTCGATGACGGCGCCGGGATCGCTACATGCCTCGAGCAGCTCGTGCAGGATCACGAGCTGCGGCGCGGGCGTCAGCATCGGCGCCAGCCAGCGAATGTCGGCTTCACTCGCGAGCGCTTCGAACGCCGCGTCGTCGATGCCGGCGACGCGCAGGCCGATCGCTTTCGCCGACGGCAGCTCGGCGAGTTCGGCGAGATATCGCCCGACGAGCAACGTGTGCAGAGGGCGCACGCCGCGCAGTTGCTCGTGATCGACCGCGAGCTGATCGACGAGGCGCGAGAAGTCCGCGCACATGAGCTCGCGGTCACGCGGGCCGAATCCGACCGGCGCTCGCTCGATCGCGAGATAATTGACGGGATGCTCGCGCGCCGGATTCACGTACACCGCGCCGCAGCTCGCGCAGCGCACGAAGCGAACGCCGGCGCGGTGGAACAGGTACTGCGGCGTATCGCGCCGGCACGACGGACAGCGCACGAAGCGGTTGTGCTCCCGCGCGGTCGTGACGGCGGCGGTCGGCGTGAACTCGAAGTTGTGCGGAGTAATGGCCACGTCACGCTCCCCTGCGATGTGCTTCGAACAACACGGCGGCGGCGCCGAGGCGCCAGCGCGCGAACAAGCGAGACTCGCCATACGCGATCGCGTTGCCGAGCTCGAGCAGCCGATTGAGCGCACCTGCAAGTGGCCCGCGTTGCTCGTTTGCCGGCGCGTAGTAGCGGTTCTCGCGCCACCAGAACTGCTGCAAGCGCGGTAGCAACGCGGCGGCGAAGAACGTCGCGTCCATCATCTGTCCGAGCGGGTGATACGCGTGCTCGAGATGCACGACGTCGAACGCCGGCGCCAGCAATCGCTCGACCTGCGCGAACGTGAACGCGTGCATGTGCTCTTTCGTGCGCGCGTAGAGATCGGCACCAAAAATCCGCCGATACAACGCGTACGCCGAGCGCGGCTCGCCCTCGAGCGGTACGAACGCGACGAAGCGGCCACCGGGCGCCAGCACGCGCGCGAGCTCCGCGACGAGGTGCTCGGGATCGTCGACATGTTCGAGCACGTCGACGATCACCACCGCGTCGATCGATCGATCCGCGTAGGGCAGGTCCTTGCCCGTCAGCCGGCGAAAATCGATCGTCGGATCGCGATCGGGCCACTCGCGCACGTCGCAGCCGTGCAGCACGAGGTTCGGTCGTTGCCGCGCGAACGTCCGCAGGATCTTGCCGTCGCCGGAGCCGACCTCGAGCAGATGGCCGTGGTCGGGCGTGTGGTCGAGCAAGAATCTCATCTTGAGCGCAGGTAAGCTGTGCTCGTCGAGATCGACCGGATCGCTGCCCCAGCGTGGCGTTTCGGCAGCGGCCATCAGCTCATCCGCTTGTCGTCGACAACGCACAGCGTATCGATCACGCTTGCTTCGATCGTGCCGGATCCGCGTGGTGTCGAGCAAAATGCGCGGCGCCGCCGATGGTCGATCGAGTCGCGCGCTGGCATGACGGACGCGTCATATCACGACTCGCGCAACGAGCTATCCCACGATGCAGGCCACGCCGCGACCGAGACAACGACACGTGCCCAGATCACTAGAGTCGGCACGCTGTACAGCAAGCCTCGTCGCCATCTACCAGGACCGCGTGTTACTAACCCGCGTCGTGCGCGCGCAGAAGAGCTTTCTACGGCGTCATGCGGTCAAGCTCGCGGCGTCGGCGTTGATCACCGCCGGCGTGCTCTACACGGTCCACGCCGGCGGCCTGAAGATGGTCCCCGACAAGGGCGATTTCGGCAACGTGCATTGGATCGTGGTCGCGTTGTACGCGCCGCTCCTGGCCGTGATGACGTGGTTTCGCAGCGTGCGGTGGCGGTTCCTGCTGCGCCAGATCATCGACGTTCCGAAGCTGCGATTATTCGCAGTGTCGTGTGCGGGCTTCCTCATGATCCTGCTGTTGCCGTTCCGGCTCGGCGAGCTCGCGCGGCCGTACATGCTGCGCACGCGGCCAGAGGACGTGAAGCCGGGACAACCGGTGTTGTCGATGACCGCGGCCACGAGCTCGATCGTCGCCGAGCGCGTGATCGACGGCATGTTCATCTCGGTCGTCCTGGCGATCGCGCTGTTCACCGTACCGACGCTGCATCCGCTGCCGAAGAAGGTGATGAACCTCGGTATCAGCGTCGAGCACGTCCGCATGCTCGGGTTCGGCATGCTCGGATTGTTCTCGGTCGCGTTCACCACGATCGCGGTGTTCTACTTCGCGCGGAAGTGGGCGATTCGTGCAACCGAGGTCGTGATCGGTATCGTCTCGAGGCCGCTCGCGACGAAGCTCGCAAACTTCGCCGCGCACCTCGCCGACGGGCTGCACGTGTTTCGACGCGGCCGCGACTTTCTCGGGTTCTTGTTCGAGACCGCGATCTACTGGGGCTTGAACGCGCTCGGCATGTGGCTGATCGCGTACGCGTGTGGCGTGGTCCACGCCGATGGCTCCGCGATCACGTTCGGCGAGTCGTGCACGTTGCTCGGCATGCTGAGCTGCACGATCCTGATTCCGGGGCCGCCGGGTCTGCTCGGCGTGTTTCAAGCCGGCATCTACGCCGGCATGACGATGTATTTCCCGACCGCGATCGTCGCCGGTCCGGGCGCCGCGTACGTGTTCGTGTTGTACGCGTCGCAGGTCCTGCTCGGCATTGTCGCCGGTGGCTGGGGGCTCTGGCATGAGGGCGGCACGCGTCGGCTCCAAGGCGCGCTCGCTCCTGAAGCGACGTGAAGGCGCCCGCTCAGCGGCGCTGGACGAGCGCGAGAAAGCTGAGCGTCTCGGTCGGATCCGGCATCACGCGATCGGCCGCGCGCGCGGCGAGGCTGATCATTCCCATCGTCGGCACGACGAACGGGAGCGTCCACAGCCGGACGCCATTCGCCTTGCCCGCGGTGCTCTCGTGCGAGAGCTTGCCGAGCGATTGCGCGACGCTTTGAATGCGCGCCACGCGAAACGCGAGATACGCGTTCAGCTTGTGGCCGACGACCGAGCCGAGGCTGCCCTGTGCATGCATCTCGATGACCGAAAGACCGGCGACCTCGCACATCGTGCGAATGCCGTGCGGCGTGTAGCGAAAGTAATCGTGCGGCTCTTCGTGCAGGCGAAAGCAAAACGGCACGCTGAGGATCAACAGGCCATCTCGCTTCAACACGCGCGACATCTCGTTTAGGAGCGCCTGCGGTTGGGGCGTGTGCTCGAGCACCTGGATGTTGAGCACGGTGTCGAAGCTCTCGTCGGCAAACGGCAACGTGTGGCCGTCGTACAGCACGTCCGGAGCCGCCGACGAATCGGCGTTTGTCATCGAGAAACTGGCTTCGTGCTCGACGCCGACGTACTCGGTCACGAACGGGCGAAAGATGTCCGCATACGGCTTCGTGCCACACCCGACGTCGAGCAAGCGGCCGTGTGCGCGCGAAGCGACGCGCCGCAGATCGTCCGTCGTGTACGACCATTGCAGATCGATCCAGTCCGAAACGCTGCGCGCCGCACGCCTGGTGAAAGGCAGGGCCGAAAACGCGGACTCCAAGATTCCCATACCGACCCTATAGAGCCTCGAGACGCGTGATACAAGCGAGGCAGTGTTCCCGGATCTCCCACAGCTTCGCCGAGCAATCGCGCGTCGCGTGGGCAGTATCGCGGCGACGACCGTCGCGCGGGTCGCGGTCGCGACGCTGCTTGTATGTTTCCATCTCGCCGTGTTCACCCGCGCGTCGCATTCGCGACTCGCGCTGCCCTTCAACAGCGAGCCCGAGGCGCCGTACTTCTCCAACCCGAACGCGGCGGCACTCTCGGACCCACGCCAACCAACCCACTGGTCGCGCCTCGCGGTATCGCGATTCGACGCGCAGCACTACATCGCGACCGCGGTGCGCGGTCTCAGCGCATGCCCGACGACTCCAAACGCGCCGGACAGCGCCTACCTCGACTGTGGCCTCGGCTGGTTGCCTGCGTGGGGTACGATCGGCGGCGCGGTCTCGCGCATCACGACCCTCGCGAGCGACAAGGCGTTGCTGATCCTCGCGATCCTCGCGGCGCTCGCACTCAACATCTTGTGGACCAGTCCCACGATCGTGAAGCGCATCGGCCGCGGCGCCGCATGGGGCGCACTGATCGGTTTCAACGCGTTCCCGTCGGCGTTCTATCTCGTCACGCCGCACAGCGAAGCCGCGACGCTCGCCCTCGGACTCGCCGGCTTCATCGCGCTCGCGAACGAGCGCTGGTTCCTCGCCGCCGCGCTCGTCGGTGCGTCGACCGCGTTACAACCGTCGAGCATGGCGTTCGCGCTCGCGCTCGCCGCGGCACTCGGCGTCGTCGCGTATCTCCGCCGCGGCCAACCGAATTCGTGGCGTCCGCTGCTGGCGCTGCCGCTGTGCGTGTGGGGCCAACTCGTCACGTTGATCGGATTGCAGATCTTCGTCGGCGATTGGAGCGCGTACCTGCGCGCGCGCCACGCCTTCGGCGCCACGTACCAGTGGGGGCGCCTGTTCGATATCCCGCACTACATGAAGGGGCTCGCCGGTCAGGATATGGACGGAGCGATGCTGTTTGCGACCTTCGGGATCATCGCGCTGACCGCGCGCGAAGCCATGAAGCGCCTCAAGCCGGCCGAAGCGACCTACGTCATCGTCGCGAGCACGATGGCGATCGTCCTCGCCGTGGTCACGCCGATGCAGTACTGGGGACAGACGCGCCTGCTGCTCACGTGCATGCTTGCGTTCTTCGGGCTCGGCGTCCTCGCGCGCAACTACACCTATCTGTTCATCCCGTGGTGCGTACTCAGCCTCGCGTTCTACTGGCAGGTCGACGTCTGCGACTACGTCACGCAGGGCAACCACGCGACGTGCCCGAGTCTTGGCCATAACGAGCTCTCGCTTCCACTCGAGACGCCAGCTTCGCTCCGCTGACCGGCCACATCACGCGCCACTGGATGGCCGATCGTGATCGCGAACTTCAGCTGCGCGGCACTACAGCGGCAGCAGCTTCGCGGAGAACTGGAGCTCGGGCCACGCGATCGCGCGCCACGGCAAGTCGTGCATCCTGATCGGCCAGTCGAGCGAACGGATCCGCGCGCCAGCCTGCGCGATCATCTCGATCCACTGGGTCGGCGAGAAATAGGTGCCCTCGACGTGGATCGAGTCCTTCGCGTTGCCGAAGCGATCCATCCAGTACAGCGTCTGATGGCTGATCGCGCCGAACGAGAAGTGATCCTTCACGGCGACCACGCGCTTCGCGACGCGGACACACTCGGCGAGCACCGCCGTCGGGTCCTTGCAGTGGTGCAACACGTCGACGATGATCACGGCCTCGAACGAGTTGTCGGCGAACGGCAGGGTCGTGCCGTCATAGAGCTCGACGTCGATGTAGCTCTCGGGTCGCGGCACGACATCGACGCCCGCGATCCGCGTCGCGCCGATCATGCCGCCGAGCTTCTTCGTCAGATCGCCATTGCCACAGCCGACATCGAGCAGCGACTCCGCGCGCTCGATGTGCTTCGCGAGCGAGGCCGAGATGCGGTCGTGGCGCGTCGCCGGGTTGGTGCGGTGGTAGTGGTCGAAGACCCGCGAGAATGGATTTAGCTTCATCACAACCTCACGACCGAGACGATCTGAAACCCGAGCAGCTCGGGCCACAGCTGGCAGACCTTGATCTCGAGCGGCTGCACGGCCTTGTTGTAGATCCGATACGACCGGCTCTCCTCGAGCGCGAGATGATTTCCCTCGGCGAGGTCGGACTCGAACATGCGACGCAAGAGGGGCGCCGCCGACTGAGCGAGCGCCGGCGTCGCGCGATCTTCGATCACTTTGAAGCCGAGGTACTCGAAGAGCTCGTGGACTGATTTGCGGGTGAAGAACCGCAGGTGCGTGCGATCGAACAGCCCCGACCACTGGTAGCTGAACCGCCCGAGCAGGGTGCGGACGCGGTTGTACCAGACGGCGTAGTTCGGCACCGAGATCACCCAGGTCGCATCGCGCAGCGCCTCGGCGCGCGAGAGCTCGCGCAGCATCGCGACCGGATCGGCGATGTGCTCGAGCACGTCAGACAGCACGACGGCGTCGAACGGCGCGGCGTTGCTGGCGCGGAGCCAGTCGAGCGCGTAGGTCTCGTGGACTTCATCGAAGCCTTGGTCGCGAGCGATCTTCGCGGCCGGTGCACTCGGCTCGATGCCGACGAGGTGCGCGTGCGGCGCGAGTCTACGGATCTCGCTCGCGTTCGCGCCGCAGCCGCATCCGATATCGAGCACGCGCGCCTCGGGTTTCGCCTTCAACACGTGCTTGTCGAGCAGGCTCGTCAACACCACGTTCGGGCGCTCGAGATAGCTGTAGCCCGTTTCTTGAACATCGAGCGGGAACGCCGGCACGGCGCGCACCTTACATCAAATCAGAAAGCTCACCAGCCCATGGTGAGCTCGAGCCTGCCGAGACATGGACAGGCCTGCGCGTTGCCCTGCGTCACGTAGCTACAGACCTCGAAATTCCAATAGATCGAGCAGCTCACGAGCAGCCAGAGCACGAACGCGGCGCGATGGCGGCGAGCGAACGTCCCCATGCACATGAATGCCAACGGGCACAGCATCATGTAACGCGTGAGCCCCCAGTACTGCATTGCTCCGGCGACCGCGAGCACCGTGGTGATGACGCTCGCGATCACGATGAACATGCGCTCGGTCCGCCCGAACTTCGCGAGCACCGGTCGCCACGTCAGCATCATGATCGCGATCAGGCCGAGATAGATCACCATGTCGGCGCACTGCGATTGGAAGCCGCGCACGTAGTACGTGATGTCGTCCAAGCGTCCGAGCCGGTTGTGATCGCCGAACGCGAATCGGGCATCGAAGAACGCGTGCCAGTTGCCGAGCTTGGCTTGGAACACCGCCATCGTCGCGAACTGGCCCCAGCCGCATAGCGGCACCGCGACGAGCGGTCGCCACCATTGCGGTGTCTTCGCGCGATAGCGTTGCCACGCGGCGTAGAGGAAGCAGCAGCCGAGCGCGAATGCGTAGGAGGCTGTCGGGATTCGCAATGCGGTGCACGCACCGATCAACACGCCGGCCCATATCCAGCGCTCGTTCGCGAGCGCGACAAAGCCGCCGAGCGCGAGCGCAACCACGACCGGCTCGGTCGTCGGGATGACCAAGTTCCAAGCGCCGGCGTAACAGTTCCACGCGATCAGCACCATGTACGCCTCGAACAGGCCGAGGCGCCTGATCATCGTCGGGCAGATCCACAGCAAGTTGACGATGATCGCGCACAGCACGGAGATCACGACGAGCGCGACATCGGGCTCGAGCCCCGTCATGCGGCTGACGATGCCGCCGGCGACGCCGTACGCCGGCAGCCAGCCGAGCCCGCAGCGGAGGTAGGCCCAGCCTTTCGCTTTCGGATCGGTCGGGCACGACGACAATCCGCGCAACGCGAATCCGATGTAGTGCTGACTGTCGAACCGCGACACGATCAAGCGCGACCACTGCGGCGGCTCGCGAGGGATCGAACCGAGCGAGTTCGCCATCGGGTCGACGTAGGCGAGGTGATGACCGGGCGCGTTGTTGAACGGCAGGTTCAACCGCGTCTTGCCGGCATGAGCGATCACCAGAACGTGTGCGAGTGCGAATGCAGTAGCGACCGCGACCTTGAACGACCGCCGCGTGGCCCACGTCGCGAGCTGGTCGCGCACGAGCTAGCCGAACACTTCACGTGCGACTTCGCGGACCGCGATCGCGACCGCGTCGTCGGAAGAGTGGCGCACCTTGAACCCGAGCTTTCCCAGCTTGTCGGGGACGATCACCGAGGTCGGGACGTCGCCCGGCCAGCCTTGCGACGTGACGCCATACTCGATCCGCGCTTTCGGATTCGGCGATGCGGCAACGCACAGCTCGGCGATCCGCTTGACCGAAGTGGTATCGGGCGGCGCGAGGTTGTAGATCGCCGGCTTCTCGCCCGTCGCATGATCGAGCACGTGGAGGAGGCCTGCGACGCAGTCGTCGACGTGCAGATACGGCTTGGCCTGGCGGCCGTCGCCGAGCACGTCGAGGTACTCGGGGTGGGCCTGGAGCTTCTTGCAGAAGTCGAGGATCGCGCCATGCGTGCCGCGGTTGCCGACGACGTTACCAAATCTACAGATGAAGCCTTCGAGCCCGAAGCATTCGACGAACGCGGCGATCATCGCTTCCCCGGCGAACTTGCTCGCGCCGTAGAGCGAGATCGGGAGGCTGCCGAGGTCGCCTTCGGCGCACGGCTTGGTCACGTTGCCGTAGACCGTGCCGCTCGACGAGAACACGAGCTTCTTGACGCCGCCGAGGCGCATCGACTCGAGGCAGTTGTAGAGAGCGATCGTGCCCTGCTCGAGATCGAGCCGGGTCCGCTCGAGACCCCAGCGCGCCTCGGGGTTCGCGGCTAGGTGAAACACCACGTCGTGTCCCTTGATCGCCTCGGTCAGCTTCGGGAGGTCGAGGGCATCGGCCTCGACGAGCGTGGCCTTGCCGCTCGCGAGCGGACCGGCGATGAACTCGCGTTTGCCGACCGTCATGTTGTCGTAGACGGTGACCGGACCGCGGTCGACGAGGACGTCGACGAGATGGCTGCCGATGAAGCCAGCGCCGCCGATGACGAAGGATTTCACGCGCCGGTCATAACACGAAGCAGGGACAGATCAGCGGCGCCACACGACGACCGCCGTGGAGTGCAGGATCAGCGTGAACGTGAACGTCGTGAACCCCGCGATCAACAAGAACAACCCGGCCACGCCGAGGTGATTGATCGCGTCGCCGTCCTCGAGCCGGAAGCTGTGGTGCACGTATGAGATGATCAGCGACGCCGCGAGCACGAGGCCCGCGACGAACAGCAGGGCCGCGATCCCGACGGTGCGGGTGTACGGGAATCGCTTGAACCAGACACGTGTTCGCTCGCCCGTGTAGTCGTAGAAGGTCTGCGCGATCACGCCGAGGTACACGCACTGCAGTCCGAGCGTCGCGAGCGTGACCCCGAGCAGCATCCAGTGTAGCGAGAACTCGATCGGGCCGTTCGTCAACGGGCCGGCCCACAGCGGCAGTACGAGCAGCAGGCCGAGGAAGAGCATCAGGAACCCGGGCCGATACAAGAAGAAGTCGGCGCCGTAGACGAACATCGCGCGCAAGTTGATCCATGCGGCCGCCCACGGCGAGAACCAACCCGAGCGTTTGTGGTGGCTGAGCCGGCCCTCGCGATCTTTGAGGAACCGGATCGGCACCTGCGCGGTGTCGAGCTTCATGTGGACCGACTTCAGCACCATCTCCGACGCGTACTCCCACGACTGCGAGCGCAAGCCCATGCGCTCGAGCGCAGCGGTCGTGATGCCGCGCATGCCGCAGTGGATGTCGGAGAAGTGACTCGAGAAGATCACGTTCAAGATCCACGTCGTGATCGGCGTGCCGAAATAGCGGTGCAGCGGCGGCATCGCGCCGGGCTCGATGTAGCCGTCGAAGCGCGAGCCCATGATGAACTCGGCGCCGGCGCGGAACTTCTCGACGAACACGCCGAGCTCGCGAAAATCGTACGTGCAATCGCAGTCGCCCATGATGACGTACTTGCCGCGGATGTACGGCAGGCTGTCGATGTAGGCGCGACCGAGGCCGCGTTTCGGCGTGGCGAGGACGCGCGCGCCTTTCGACAGCGCGATCTCGCGGGTCTTGTCCGTCGAGCTGTCGACGATGAGGATCTCGCCTTCGATGTTCGCCTTGGCGAGACCTTCTTTGCACCAATCGATGAAGTCCGCGATCGTGAGCTGCTCGTTGAGCGCAGGAATCACGATCGAAACTTCGGGCGCGGCGACGTCGTGCTCGGGGAGGTGCAGCGTGATTTCGGGATCTGGCGTCATGACACGAACGGGAGGCCGAACTGGAATCGACCGAGACACGGGCAGAGCTCGGGATTGCCCTGCGTGACGTAGCTGCACAGCTCGACGTGCCAGTAGATCTCGAGGCTGATGATGATCCACAGCACGAACGTCCACGGGTTCTTGCGCAGCAGCACGCCGGCGCAGCAGAACGTGATCGGGCACATCAGCATGTAGCGGTTGAGGCCCCACGTACCGGCGACCTCGGAGCCGTCGCCGCGCGCGATCAGGCCGGCTGCGCCGAGGATGATGCCGAAGATCGAGGCTGCGATCATGAAGATCGACTCGGCGGTGCCGAGCCGCTTGCAGACCTCGCGGATCGTCAGCGAGATGATCGCGAGACACGCGATCAGCACGAAGCCGTCGAGGTGCTGCTCGCTGATCGCCTTGATCAGGAACTCGGGCGAGAACAGCCGGAAGTAATCGTGGTTGTCGCCGAACGCCGTGCGCGCGCGGACGTACGCGAGCGAGTCGCCGACGGTGAGCTTGAGGATCAGCATCTGCACGGCCATCGACCAGCCGCACAGCGGGATCCCGAGCAGTGGCTTCCACCACTTTGCTTGTTTCGCGCGATAGCGCGTGTACGCGGTATAGAGCGCGGCGAGCCCGAACGCCGCCGAGTACGCGACCGCGGCGGTGCGCAGTGCGGTCGATGCGCCGATCAGCAGACCCGATAATATCCACCGATCGTTCGCGAGCGCGACGAAGCCCGCGAGCATGAGCATGAACGTCGAGCCTTCGGTGAACGGCGCGACCAGGTGAAACGCCGACGGGAACGCGTTGAACGCGATCAGCGCGCCGAGTGACTCGCGATTGCCGAGGCGTTTTATGAACACCGAGCTCGTCCACAAGAAGTTGGCGAGGATCGTCGCGAGCACGGAGAGAATGACGAGCGAGTAATCTTCCGGAATGCTCGTGATGTGCGAGAGCACGCCGCCGATCGCGCCGTACGCGGGCTGCCAGCCGAGGCCGCACTCGAGGTACTTGAAGTCCGTCATCCGGCTCTCTTCGCCGGGCGGATCGGCTTCGCTCGGACACGCTTTGAGCCCGCGCACTGCGAAGCCGATGTAGTGCTCGGCGTCCCAGCGCGAGACGATCAAGCGCGACCAATGGTGCGGCTGGCGCACCGCGCCGATCGTCGCGTACGCGTTGATGTCGGAGTAGTACGGCGCCTCGCCGGGCGAGCTGTTGAACGGCATGTCGAGCCGCACGTGGCCGGCACGCGCGAACATCGCGAGGTGGAACCCGGCGAGCACGACCGCGATGCCGATCCGCGAGCGCCGCGATCCGGCGAGCAAGTCGAACCAGCTCGCGAACCGATCGCGAATTTCGTGCAGCTTGGGCAACATCGGGGGTCACTTCATAACACGGCGACGCTCGCCGATTTGTAGAAGTCCGCCCGCCGCGCCGTTGACGAGGTGAGCGAGCCACAGCGCCAGCGATGCGGCGCCCGCGTCGGACTTGGTCATGTGGAACAAGCTTGCCCCGAGCGTGATGTAGACCGCTTCGCGCGCGCCCGCGCCGCCGACGGTGATCGGCAGGAACGTCGTCGCCGCCGCCAGCGGGACGATCAGCAATGCCGAGCCGAACCCGACCGACGGATCGATCGCGCGTAACAGGACCCAGCCGGCGAGCGTGACGAACAGCTGCGTGGCAACCGAGTACACGACGGCGATCGCGAACGCCGGCACCGACGACAGCGCCGGCACGCGCTCGGCGATCGTGCGCAGCTTGCCGGGCAACATCGGGGCGAGCCGCCGCGCGAACGGCAGCGCGAGCACGAGCACCAGCGATCCGGCGATGCCGACGGCGCTCCAGATCCACAACGAGCCGGTATCGAGCGCCGCCGCCGAAACGCCGATCGCGAGCAGCAAGAACACGCCGAACAAGCCGAGCGCGCGCTCGACGAGCACGACCGCGAGCCCGGCGGTCGCGCCGCGATCGCCGAACACGTCGCGGGTGACGACGCCGCGCACGACGTCGCCCGCGACCGCGCCGGGCAGGTAGTTGTTGTAGAAGAACGCGATGAAGTAGAGCTTCGTCGCGCGCGCGAGCGACGGCCGTGACTCGGCGCCGTACGCCGTGAGCAGCACGCGCCAACGCATCGCGCCGGCGACGACGTTGAGCCCGACCAGCACGATCGCGAGCAGCATCGCGCCGATCGAGATCTTGCCGAACGCGTCGGCGGCGTCGCGAAAATCGATCGCGTGCACGATGTACGCGATGCCGGCCGCGGTGCCGCCCCAACGTAGTAGAGGGCTCCAACGGTTCCACAGCGTGAGGCCGGTGCCGCTCATCGCGTCAGATCACGTGGCTGGTCGCGAACACGACGAAGCAATAGTCCGGCTTGCACGCGAGCAGCCAATAGGTGCCGTTGCGCCACGGCTCGTACGTCAGCGGCTTGCCACTCGTGCTCGAGCCGAGATCGCGCGGCGGATCGCCGATCGCGACCGCATAGATCTCCCAGTCGCTGTTGTCGAGACTTGGCGACAGCACGACCTGGCGCACGCTCGTCCGGCCCGAGCGCTTGATCGACGCGGTGTAGCCTTCGAGCACGTTGTTCGCCCAGCGCGCGAGGTAGAGCTTGTCGCGAGGCATCGGCGGGCGCTCGCCGAGGAACGTCGCGGTCAGATCCATCGTCTTGACCTTGGTGTGCAGCGTGCGCTCGATCTCGGCGATGCCATCGAGGAACGCGTGCTGGATCGCGGCGACGTCGCGCCCGATGAACGGCTGAAGATCGAGCTGATCTGCCTCGTCGATGCACTGCGGCTGATCGAGCTCGTAGTGCATCGTCAGCTTGACGTCGGTGACGCCGAGCGCTTTCCACAAGTCCCCGCCGCGGAACAACACGCGATCGAGCCCGAAGTACGTCGCGATCATATCTCGCTTGGTTTGATCCCGGGCATCATCGCCGAGCGTCCACCACGATTCCTGGATCTGGTCCCACGCGTCGATCGTGACGACGCTTCCCGGCTGTGTGTTCTCGAGCTGCGCGAGCCGCTCGTGGGACGCGCGTGCCGTCCTCGTATACGACGGCACGGTTCGCGCGATCGCGTAGCCGCTCGCGATCACCGCGACCGCGACGAACGGCGCGAACGAGCGAGGGCGATGCAAGTACGTCGAGATCACGCCGATCACCGCGCCGAGCAGCAGCAGCGTCGCGTGCATGAAGAAGCGCCAGCCGAGCTTCGGCGACGCGAACACGGTCATCGTGATCAGCGTGCCGGCCGCGAGCGCGATCGCGACGAACGTCAACGCGCGGCGCTGGGCGAGCCGCGCATCGCCGAGCGCGTCGGTCTCGCGATCTTCGGTGATCGTGCCGATCGCGATCGCGACGAGTGCCGCGACGAGCAGCGGCGCCACCGCTTCGAGCAGCGTGACGAAGATATCGAGGTTTCCGGACACGCCGCGCACGAGGATTTGCTGCAGCGGCGAGTAGCGCTCGGCGATCGCGTCGTAGCGCTGGCTCTGGCCCGGCGCGAAAAAGATGATCGCGTAGCCGACGATCGCGCCGGCCGTACCGATCAACGCGAGCCACGATCGACGGTGCGCCGAGCGCCGCTGCCACAACGCGTAGCCGAGCGTGAACACGATCAGCGTCGGCCCCGTGTGCTCGTTGCACATTCCCGCGGCAACGCCGAGCACGAAGTACGCGGCCAGCTTCGCCGGCGACGGCGGCTGCTCGTTTCCGCCATGCAGGCGCATCGGCACGACGAACCACAGCTGGATCGCGATCGCCCACACGTAGTTCGTCGCGTACGCACGACAGAACATGTACGCGGGTAACTCGGGCGCCGCGAACCACATGAAGCCGATCGCAATCGCGAGCGTCGCGAGGTCGCGGCCGCTGCGCAGCGACGGCCAGCGCCGCGTGCCGAGCACGAAGCCGGCGACGACGATGCCGAAAAACGCGACCGGGGTGCCGATCTCGGCGACGCCGACGACCTTGTACGCGAGGTATGCGAGGGGCTGGCCGAAGCGCGGGTTGCTCGTCGTGTACTGCTGATGCCAGTACTCGAAGAACCTGACGATGCTGAACGGTCGCGCGTTGGTGTCGTGAGAGAAGTTCCACGCGTCGAACGAGTACGGCTCGTGGTTCACGACGTACGCGATGTGCACGAACGTGATGGCTACGTACGCGTAGAAGAGCCAGCGCAGCAGCCGTGCTGTCCCATCCTTCATTCGCCGAAGGTCCTACCATAGACGGCCCTGGCGTTCTGCGGCCGCGTTAGCGTACGTTGCGGCTCGCTCCGATGGGCACCCTGCAGCTGCCATACGCGATGCATCCCGCGTTTCTAGCCGCGAGCACGGCGACCGTAGATGCTGCGATAGCTGATGCATTTTCCGCCAGCTATCGCCGGCTCGAAGGCTCACTCGCGGCGTCTGCGCGGCGCAGCACCGAACGGCAGGCGGCAGCTTCGCTCGCGCAGATCTGGACGCAGCTCGAAACAGTCGGCGACGCCGATTTTCGCGCGTTGATCGACGAGCTTCGCGACCTGACCGCACAGCGCCTCGCCGCCGATCTCGAGTACTTCGCCGCCCGACGACCGGCGACGAATGCAGGGCAGCTCGCGCTCGATCGCTACTCCATCGCGCAACTATCCAGCGATACGCTAGCGAAGCTGCAGGCGATCGCCGCCGAGCCGCTTGTCGACCTGCGCGCGAATGCCGCGCGCGGGCGCGTGACGCGCGACGATCTGTCGATCAACACGGGTGCGGTCGCACGCGACCTCGTCTACACGTTAGGTCGCGAGCTCGAGCGCAGTGGAATTCACGATGCGGTCAGCGCGTACGCCGGGCGGTCGATGCGCACGGCGGGCGTCGCGCTAGAGCTCAGCGTGCCGGTCGCGACATGGTGGCGAAATCAGTACGAGCTCGCGCGGCCGCCGAGGACGTTGTACGCGCACACCGACGAAGGGCTCGCGAACCCGAAAGCGATCGTCTACCTGACCGATGTCGACGCGCACGCCGGCCCGACAAGCATGTTTCCGCATTGCGAAGACGAGCTCGATCTCACGCCGCTACAAAAGCTCGTCGGCCGCGTGATCAACTCGGTCGCCGCGCCGGGATCGCCGCTGCGCGAGCGTTTTGGCTTGAGCGGCGACGCGCGGCCGTTCGCATCGAAGGCATTTCGCCGCCACTTCGCAAACCTGCCGGCGGCCGTTCGTTACAACTCGCACTTCGGCTGGGACGTTGTCCCGGATTCCGAGCTCGAGCGCATGCTCGTTGCCGCCGAGGTTCCGATCGTCGGACCGGCGGGAACCTACGTCGTGTTCGACGGCGCGCGCATCATCCATCGCGGGGGCATGGTCGAACGCGGTGACCGCGTCGCGCTGCAGGTCGTGTTCGCCGAGCCGCCGTCGCGCTTTGTCGCCGCCGCCGGTCGTCTGGCGGCATCCGGGCGCGCCGTGCTCGCGAATCGGAGCGCGATCCGTAGCGAGTTGCGCGAGCTTCGCGTCCGCGTCGGTCGCACGGTCCAGCGCTATTCGCGCGATCCACACCATCGCTTGGTCCGCGAGGTCGCGAAGTTGCTCCCCGCGATGGCGTGCATCGACATCGGCGCGAGCTACTACGCGCATCCGCCGTGGGACGTGTTTCGCGCATCGCCGCTCACCGCGTGGATCGCGGTCGAGCCCAATCGTCAAAACACGGCGTATCTCGACACGTGGCCGTGGGCCGCGCGGCCGAAACTCGTCGCGACCGGGCTCAGCGAGCGGGGCGGCGAGCAGACGCTTCACGTCACCAACGTCGACAGCGGCTCGAGCTTGTTGCCGCCCTTGATCCATCCCGACATGGCGCATCGGGTCGTCGACCACTCGTATTTTTTTCCGGTCACCGAACGCGCCATCGCGACGAAGACGCTCGACGAGGTCGCCGCCGAGCTCGACGGGCCTCTCGTGGTCAAGCTCGACACGCAAGGCACCGAGCTCGCCATCTTGCGTGGCGGCCCAACCGCGCTCGCGCGGACGGTCGCGATCGAGAGCGAGGCGACGTTGCTCGCGAACCCGACGATGGCCGGCGCTGGCAAGTTCTGGGAGATGTGTCAGTTCCTCGAGGCTCGCGGCTTCGAGCTGTTGCAGCTCAAACCGATCGAAGGCGGCGCCGCGCGTCCAAAATCGGTGCTCGCCCGGCGCACGTACCTCAACGAGTGCGACGCGGTGTTCTGTCTGACCCGCAGCGAGCTTGCTCGGCGTGGACGCGACGCGCAGCTCGTCGCGCTCGGCATTTACCTCAGTTATCACTTGTACGAAGAGGCGCGCGCGCTCGCCGACGCGATCGGCGGTATCGACTCGTCGATCGCGAAAGTGCTGGAGATGTGATGAGCGGCATTGGTGATCTCTTACGCGCGACGCCGATCGCACGGCTCATTCGCGCGGTGACACAAACCCAAGCGCGGGTCGAGCGACTGCAAGTTTCGGTCGGCCGGCTCGAGGGCTTGATGCGTGCACGCGAGGGCGGCTTCACAGCACACGACTACGGCGTGTTCTCGCAATGGGGCGAGGATGGCTTGATCGAGTATCTCGTTTCGCACGTGCCGATCGAACGACCGTGGTTCGTCGAGTTCGGTGTCGAGGATTATCGCGAATCGAACACGCGATTCTTGTTGATGACACGCGATTGGCGCGGGCTCGTGATCGACGGCTCGGAAGCGCACGTGCGTAGCATTCGCGAAGACGACGTGTCGTGGCGCCACGAGCTCGAAGCGCGCCGCGCGTTCGTGACGCGCGAGAACATCAATGGACTGCTCGGTGACGCGGGATTCTCCGGCGATATCGGCCTGCTCTCGGTCGACATCGACGGCAACGACTACTGGGTCTGGGAAGCGATCGACGTGGTGTCGCCGCGGATCGTCGTCATCGAATACAACAGCTTGTGGGGAGCGTCGCGCGCGGTGACCGTGCCGTACGACGCCGCGTTCGTACGCACACGCAAGCATCACTCGAATCTGTATTACGGCGCGTCGATCGCGGCGCTGGCACAGCTCGGTCGCCGCAAGGGCTATTCGCTCGTTGGTGGCAATTCGGCGGGCAATAACGCGTTCTTCGTGCGCGACGACGTACGTGGCGCGATTCCCGCGGTGACGCCTCATCACGCGTACCGCCGGGCGCGCTTTCGCGAGGGCCGTAACGCGGCCGGCGAGCTCACGTTCGATGATTTCGCCGCCCGGCGACGCGCAGTCGGTCGCTTGCTGCTGCACGATCTCGAGAGCGGCAGCGAGCTCGCGATCGAATCACTCGATCTCGGCTAGCCGACGCACACGAACCATTTGCCGACGGAGATCTTGTCGTTCCACGCCGAGTCGAAGACGTGGATCGTCGGATACGCGGTGCGTAACCGCTCGAGCCACCAGGTCACCGAGTTGTTGTGATAGCTCTGCAGTGTCTTGATCCAACCTTCGTCGCGACCGCTGCGCGACGTCGGCACCTGGTGAAACGACGCGCGTTTGACGATGCGGCGAGTCTCCGCGGCGAACGCGACGATGCCGGCATCCGTGAAGTGTTCGAGCGAGCCGATCGAATAGCCGTAGTCGAACTCGCCGTCGGCGTACGACGTCTTCGTCGCGTCGGCGATCGTCAACCGATCGCGCGGGATCCCGCGATCGAGTGCCTTCTGGATCAAGAAGTCGGAGATGTCGAAGCCGTGGACCTCGAGCTGAGAATAGGGCGCGAGCAAGCTAATCACCTTGCCGGTGCCGCATGCGATGTCGACGACGCGGCCGTGCGCGTTGACGAGCAGCAGCTGGATCTCGTTCCACGCGTTGCCGATGCCCCAGGTCTCGAGCAACGCGGCCATCTTCGGATCCCAGTAAACGTCGAGCTCTTGCGCTAACGGCGCAGTGCCGCCGATCGGACGTCGCAAGATGCGCTCGGCGGCGGCCTTCGCGACGGTTCGCGCTCGCTCGGCGAGGTGTTTGACATGCGCGCTCATCGATCACTCCGAAGCTCGCGGACGACCCGCGCTGGATTGCCGGCGGCGAGCACGTACGGCGGCACGTGTTTCGTGACCACGCTGCCGGCGCCGATGATCGCACCTTCGCCGATCGTGACGCCTTTCAAGATCGCGACGTTGAAGTTGATCCACGCGTGATCTCCGATCGCGACCGGCGCGGTCTCGATCGAGCCTTTTTCGAACGGCTGTGCCGCAACGACCGTGCGCTCGTAGTGACGCGCACGCTCGCCGGCGTCGATCTGGTGCGCGTTGGTATCGGTGATCGTGACGTTGTGGGCGATGAACACGTGGTCGCCGATGCGCAGCTGTTCGCCCGACCAGAGCCGCGTGCCTGTCCCGACGTAGCAAGAGCTGCCGATCGCGATCTCT